>NZ_JARKPW010000179.1:0-13049 GCF_029975095.1 Aminiphilus sp. | reverse complement strand
GTTGGCCTTCGCGTACTTCAGGGATGCCTGTGCCTGTTCCACCTGAGCACGGGCGGAGCCGAGCTTGGCCTCGGCGACGTCCACGGCGCTTTGGGCGCTGTCGAGGTCGCTCTCGGCGATGTACTGGAGGGCGTACAATTTTTTCTGCCGCTCAAGGGTGCGCTTCGCGTCCGCAAGCGTGGCCTGGACCTCCCGGACCGCCGCTCGTGCGGCCCCAAGGGCCGCTTCCTTCTGGGCCACCTCGGCCTGAACGAGCACGGGGTCGATGATGGCGATGACATCACCCTTCTTGACGCGGGAGTTGTAGTCCGCCAGGATTTTCTGAATGGTGCCGGACACCTGGGTTCCCACGGTGACAGTGTTCACCGCCTCAACGGTTCCCGTGGCGGAGACGGTGGTCGTCACGTCGCCGCGGGCGAGGGACACGGTGATGAAACGGAGTTCCTCCGGGTGTTCCCGGAAGAAGCCGAGATACACGCCTCCTCCGACGAGGCAGAGAAGGAACAGGAACAGAAGTTTTTTCATGGTCGCAACCTCCCGGATGTGCCTGAATTCGTTTTCGCAGGGAACGGATGTGTCACGTCGGACGGGTCCGCCCGGCTCTTTTCCTGTCGGCTATTGGAGAAGGGCTGTGCTCGCGCTTCCGATGGCTGCGACGACGGGATCCCCGATGACCTTGAGCAGGGCCGCTTCGGCGGAGAGACGGTCGCACCGGGCCTGAACGAGAGACTTTCGGGCGTCGCTGTAGCTTGCTGCGGCATCGCTCACTTCAAGCGAACTTCCCACCCCGACCTGGTAGCGTCCCTCCGCGAGATCGAGATTCTCCTTCGCCTGGCGCACCACCACTGTCGCCGTTTCCAGCTTCTCCTCCGCCTCGCCGATGGCGAGCCATGCCTTGCGCACCTCCAGAAGCACGGTCTGGCGCAGGCGTTCCTCCTCGGCGCGCACCGCGTCGAGCTTCGCCTCCGCGACGGTGATGTTCGCTGCGGTGAGTCCCCCGTCGGCGAGGGGGACGCTCAGGGCGAGCCCCGCTTCCCATTCGCTGTCGCTGGTGCCGCCGGAGCTCCAGGAATAGCCCCCGTAGGCGGAAAGGGACGGAACCAGCCCCTTGCGGCGGAGCCGCAGCGTCTCCTCCGCCTCGGCGACGCGGAATGCCTTGGCGCGGAGATCCGGGTGCGCTGCAAGGGCCTTTTGCACAGCCTCTTCGAGGGAGAGCGTTTGTGCATCGGGCAGCGGGGGTTCCTCGACGGCATACTCCGGCGCTGCACCGTCGCTGCGGAGTCCCATGGCGTTTTCCAGCGCCGCCGCGGCCCGTGCCGCGTCGGCCCGTGCCGTGGCAAGGTCGAGCCTGGATCGGCTCAGGTCCACTTCGGCGGCGGTGACGTCCGATTTGGGAGAGGCTCCGGCGGCGAGGAGAGCCTTTGCCTTGTCCAGATGTTTTTCGTGGAGGGCCACCATTTCCAGGGCCACCTGCAGTTCCTGCCTGGCCCGGACGAGTTCGTAGTAGGCGGTGCGCACCTCGTAGGCCAGCGTGTTCCGAAGGCTCTCCAGGTCTGAGGCTGCCGCATCCTCGCTCCGCTGGGCCGCTCGGACGGCGGCGGCGGTTTTCCCTCCGTCGGAGAGGAGCTGCTGCACTTTCAGGGAGGCACTCTGGCTGTCCTCCCGTTCCCGAGAGGTGTGGGAACCGCTCGCCGAAAGGGACGGTCTTGCTTCCGCCCGTTCCTGTTCCACCGATCCGGCGGCGCTTCGCAATGCCGCCGCGCCTCCGGCAAGGTCCGGGTGGGCCGCGAAGGCAAGCTCCAGTGCCTGTTGCAGGGTGAGCACCTCCGTCCGTTCCGTCGGAACGGCGTCGGTCCGGGCAGGGAAGAGGAGCGGCACCGGCAGGAACACCGACAGGAACAGGAAGAACAGAAACGGCAGCGGAAGGGAACGGTTTTTCATGAACTCTCGCCTCCTGAGGAAGAAACCTGGACGTGTGTCCCGCCCTGCTCGTACCCTGTTCCCGTCAAGGGAAACGGTACACGAGACGGGCCGAACGCTTCTCTGTTCGGGTTCGGGGCCGGAGTGCGCATTCGCTCCGCGGGGTGTGGAGAAAACGCATTTTTTCCTCCGGACGGGAGCATTCTAGCGCGCCGAGGGTAAACGTGCCTTTTTTCTCTGTGAAGATTTGTGAGGAGATGTAAAGATCCCTTGGCACAACCGAACAGTTCTTGACTGTGCAAGGAGGACGAGTCGGGATAGAGTGGGGGGAAAGACGGACTCCGGTCGAAAAAAGGCCGGAATGTCGGGAGGCGGAAAAAATGGAACGCATTCTCGTGGTGGACGACGATCAGGAATTGTGTTCCCTGCTGGCGGAATATCTGGAGACCGAGGGATTCGCCGTGGAAGCCCTTTTCGACGGACGCAGGGTACGGGAGAAACTTCTCGCCGGACGTTTCGTCCTGGTGGTGCTCGACGTGATGCTGCCTGGCAGGAACGGCTTCGACGTACTGCGGGAGCTCCGTTCCGAGTCGGACGTTCCGGTGCTCATGCTCACCGCCCGAGGCGACGACGTGGATCGCATCGTCGGGCTCGAAATGGGCGCCGACGACTACCTGCCGAAACCCTTCAACCCCCGGGAGCTGGTGGCCCGCATCCGGGCGATTCTTCGCCGCCGCCGCGGCGAGAGCGGAAGGAGCGCACCGGGACTTCTCGCCGTGGGCGACCTGGAACTCGACCAGGGAGGCCGGTCGGTGCGTCTTGCGGGAACGCCGCTCGACCTGACCACCGTGGAATTCTCCCTGCTGGAGGAACTGCTCCGCGCCGCAGGACAGCCCCTTCCCCGGGAAAAACTCGTGCTCTCGGTGCTGAAACGTCCCTATTCCCCCTTCGACCGCAGCATCGACGTGCATGTGAGCAACCTCCGGAAAAAGCTCGGCCGCTATGGCGACGGCTCGGAACGGATCAAGACGCTTCGCGGCGAGGGCTACCTCTACGCGCTGCCCCCCGAGGGGGGTTCCCAGTGAGCGGCAGAAGCCTCTTCCTCAAGATCTTCCTCTGGTTTCTCGGGGTGCTCCTTCTCATGGCGACGGTGAGCGTCGTCCTCACCCAGGTCATGATCTCCCAGGGCATTCTCCTCTCGGGGCGGGAGAGCATTCTCACCAACGCCGTGCGGAGCCACGGTGCGACCTGTCTGGAGATCTACGAGGAGCGGGGGACCGATGCCCTCGCGGAGGCGACGGCGAAGGTTCGCAGCGACACGGCCCTGGGTCTGCACTTCTTTCGCGAGGACGGAACCCCTCTCGTTCCCTTTCCGGGAGACGAGCGGATTCGGGAGAGCGCTTTCGCCGCCCTGGAGAGAGGGGAGACCTTCGTGAATCGTCAGGGGCTGTCCCTGGTCTTCCAGCGGATCGTCTCCTCCCGTGGCAACCCCTACGTTCTGGTAGGTCTTCTGCCGAAACGTCCCCTGTTACCGCTCTTCGGGCCGAACCGCCGGGTTCTTCCGGTCTACCTGGCGGGGCTCGTCTGCACCGCCGGGCTGTTCTGTTTCTGGCTCGCCCGGCATATTGCCCGCCCCGTGGGGCGCCTCAACGAGGTGACGCGGGCCATGGCCAGAGGGGAGTTCGCCGTCCGGGTGGAGAAAGAACTGAAGAGCCGCGGGGACGAGATCGGCCAGCTCGGACGGAGCTTCGACGACATGGCGCGTCACGTGGAGGCTCTTCTGGAGGCGCAGCAGCGCCTTCTCCGGGATATCTCCCACGAGCTTCGCTCACCCCTGGCGCGGCTCAATGTGGCCCTCGCCCTCGCCAGGCAGCGGGCGGGCGAGGAAGCGCAGGGAGCACTCGCCCGCATCGAGAAGGAGGCGGAGACCCTGAACGAACTCATCGGCCGGCTTCTCTCCCTGGCCCGGGTGGAGGCGGATCTGGGGAAGGTTCACACCGTCCCGGAGGATCTCGCTGCCCTGGTGCGCGAGGTGGCGGCGGACGCGGACTTCGAGGCCCGCGCCTGCGGCTGCACGGTGCGCTTCGAGGCGGTCGGTGCGCTTCCGCCGCTGTTGCTCAACGCGGATCTGGTGCGGAGCGCCGTGGAGAACGTGGTGCGCAATGCCCTGCGCCATACCGCGCCGGAAACGGAGGTCGAGGTAGCGGTTTTGCCTCTTGTGGAAAACGGTGGGAGATGGGGACTGGTGCGTATCCGCGACCACGGTCCGGGCGTGCCGGAGGAGGAGCTGGAGAACCTCTTCCGCCCCTTCTATCGCCTCGACGCCTCCCGGGGGAGGGAGAGCGGCGGCGTCGGGCTCGGGCTCGCCATCGCCCGGAGGGCGGTGCAGCTCCACGGAGGACGCATCGAGGCGATGAACGTCCCAAGGGGAGGGCTCTGCGTGGAGCTGCGTTTTCCCGAGGGATCCGAGGGTTTGGACGGGACCTCCTCCGGGCAGACTGCATGACGAATGGCGGATTTCCTTCGGGAGGCCGGATCAGCTCGACGTCCCCGAAAGGGCTGAAAGCGTGCTTGCCAGCCACTCCGCCTGCTGATTGAACTGGGAGAGAATGGTCTCCATCTGGGAGAACCGGTCGTTGAGGCCTCTTTCCTTGATGGAAAGCTGCTCCTCGAAGGCGGCAATCCGCTCGTCGATGGTGGTGATCTGTGTGTTGAGAGAGTTGATCCGGCTCGCGATGCGTCCCTTGATGGTCACGGTTGATCCCACCGAAACTTGGGACGAATCCACCATGTTGCTGCAGAAATCATCCAGTTTGGTCATCAATGTCGTAACCAGGTCGCCCACGTAGGCGGAGGTGTCCTGCACATGGTGCGTTGCATCGTAGGGGTTCGCGATGTCGATCCCCAGGGCGAGCAGGACGCCGTCGGGATCCGTGAAACTGAGGTTCTCTCCCGTGGCGGTGCTGGAGAGGGAGAGCGTGTTGTCCACAATGGAACTGCGGAGCTTCAGGGCGTTTCCCGCGCTGTCCCGGGCCGCGGCGATCTTGGCGTTCACGTCCGCCAGGGTATCCGTGGCCTTCACGGAGATGGTGGCGGTTCTTCCACCCACGGAGATGGAAAACGTTCCTCCGGTGAAGTCCGTCTTCAGTTCGTTGAGAGGCGTCTTTGAATCCGCGAGGGCATCGCTCATCCACTGGTCGAGGAAGGAAAGCGAGCCCGGTGTCGCGGCCTGCATGAAAACCGACGCGTCGAACTCCAGCGTCCCGCTCTTGCCGTAGTCGGTGCTTTCCGTGGTGATGCCGATCTGGGAGAGCTGTTTCAGGGGTCCCAGAATGTTCTGAGGGTCGGAGAGAAGACGGCGAAGCTGGTCCTTGATTTGCCAAAGCAGGGAATCGCCGTGAAGAAGGCCGAATTTCTTGTCGAAGTCCGTCTCCGCGTCCTCGTCGGACTCCTCGGAAAGACGGATGTTGATCCAGTCCATGGCGTCGTTGTAGGCGTCCACGAAATTCTGGATCGCCGTCACGGCCTGCTCCATGTCGGAGGTGATGTCCAGCAGCACCTTGCCGGGACCCTGCAGTTTGAGCGTGACGCCTCCGATGAGGTCGTCGATCTCGTTGCTGCTCCGGGTGACCCGGACGCCGTCCACAATGAGGATCGCGTCCTGGGCGGCGATGTGGTGTTCGTCGTCGTCGACATTGAGCCCCAGGGAGGTGAGAATGTCGTCCCCCGTTCCCGCTTCGAGGGAAAAGGTGTTGGTGTTCCAGGTGTATTCGGCGTCGAAGGTGATGGTGTACTCCGAATCCGCCTCGGGATGGGCACCGCCGGAGAGCCAGGTGATGGTCCCCGTGCCCTGGTCGTAGGTGTAGTCAGTGCCCTCCGTGTAGGTGGTCGTGCCGGAGGCGATCTGGGTGATGACAGGATATGTTCCTCCCTCGCCGGGAAGGGGAAGATAGTCCGAACCGCCGGTACCGTCCGTCCAGGATCCCCGGGTTACCGTTGCGTCGCTTCCTGTGCTGCTGCCGAGACCACTGAAGGCACTGGTGATCACGAGGCGGTTGTCGATGAGCTTGCTCGTGATGTTCAGAGAATTACCGTGATCGTCCACGGCCTGGGAGAGTTTGAGGTTGATGTCCCGAAGGCTGTCGGAGCTTGCTACCTCGATTGCCACCCGCTGCGAACCCGACCGGACAAAAAAGGTTCCGGAGAGCCCCAGTGCCGTGGAAGAACTGGACAGGCTGTTTCCGATACGTTGTTCCGTGATGGCCTTTTGGAGTACCTCGATATCCCACTGGTCGATGTAGGCCTCTGTGGTCGCCGTAGCGGTGAGAATGGCATTTCCTGCGAGACCGGAGGAGAGCGAAGTGACCTCCGCTGCCTTTGTCTTGAAGGTGGAGGCAAGCTTAAGCGTTGTCAAGGTGGATTGCATGCTTTTCATAACGGCGGAAAACTCTTCGTAGAGTCCGACCTTGAGTTCCAGCGTGTCCTGTTCCGCCTCCCATGTTTCGATGGGTGCACGGGCCGCTTCCATGATCGTGTCGATCATGTCACCCCATTCGATACCGCTGGTCACGCCGGTGAATTGAAACATCGGAGTTGAATAATCTGCCATGGTCCTTCCTCCTCAGGAAAACGAAAAACTCCGCCTCTTTCCCCGAAGGGCGCGGGAAAAAAGAGGCGGGACGGGCCTTCGCGAAGACAGCCGGGCCGCGGAGGCCCGTCGGAAAACGCAGCGGAAGACGCACCGTTCCGGAAGGACAATCCGGGAAAGCCTTCCGGCATTGCAGGGTGTGACGCGTTTCGGGTCGTTACTTCACTCAGGAGGCGAGTTCCTCGTCGAGTTCTTCCGACAGAGCCGCGAAGAGGGCGCTCAAAGTCTGGAAGGCGCTCTCGTCCTCCGTGCCGCCGTTCATGACGACTTTGCCGTTCTCCACGCCGTAGGTGCCGCCCTGAGGTCTTCCCTGGGGCGGTTTGGGGCGCATGGAGGAGAGGTCCCCCGTCTCGCTTGCCTTGAGCAGATCCGACGCGAAGGCAGAGAGCATCTCTCCCTCGGTGCCGCCCAGTTCATCCGCCATGGCCTGCATCTTCTCCGCCATTTCCTTGGCGACGGTCTGGAAGCGCTCCGGGTCCTCCTCCTGGAGTTTTCTGAGTTTGGCCAGAAGTTCTCCGGGGCCCGAAACGGTCAGCTCGTCTCCGCTCTCTTCGAAGGACGGCTGCGAAGACTGTGCATTCTGTAACGCCAGGCGAAGCATTTCGCTGATGCACGACGTGTCGCTGTTGCCCGTGACGCCGCTCACATACATGAACATTCCCCCCATGGTGTGACGATTCTGTGGTGCCGTACCTCTGGAAACAGCCGTTGACGAGAAAACGCCCTTGTTCCGGAAGCGACGTTCCGCTTACCTTCGTTCTCGGGAACAGGGGAGAACGACCTCGTCAAGAAAAACAACGTCGGCGTAAAGAATTGCAAAGATGTGCGAAGGCGCAGAATCCCTTTCTTCCCGTTGCTACAATGGCATCGGACGGAAAACGAGAACGTGTGTCTTTCGGAGGCGAACGCCGCATGGACCGGGCGGACCGAAAGACATCCAGGGAGGAAGGACTATGAAGCGCATTCTCGTCGTGGACGACGACATGGAACTCTGCGAGCTGCTCGAGGCCTATTTCGAGCGGGAGGGATTCGCCTTCCGGCATGTGCACGACGGCATCGCGGGCATTCGGGAGGCTCTTTCGGGGAAGTACGACGTGATGGTTCTGGATGTGATGCTTCCCGGATGCGACGGGTTCGAGGTGCTTCGGGAGGTCCGGAACAGGACGGATCTCCCCGTGCTGCTCCTCACGGCGAGGACGGATCACGTGGATCGCATCGTGGGATTCGAGCTGGGGGCGGATGATTACATCCCCAAACCCTTTCACACCCGGGAGCTCGCGGCGCGGATCCGGGCCGTTCTGCGCCGGACGGAGCGGCGGAACGAGGACGTGCCGGGGGCGCTTCGCGGGCGCGAGGAGGAACTGTTCGTCGTGGGAGATCTCGAATGTCGTCCCGGCGCGCGCTCCGTGAAGGTCGGCGGTGTCCCCGTGGCGCTTACGGGCACGGAATTCCGCCTTCTGGAGACCCTTCTCGTCTCTGCGGGCAGGCTGGTCTCCCTGGAGCGCCTCTCCCGGGACGTGCTCGGAAGGCGCCATTCTCCCTTCGACCGCAGCCTCGGCGTACACATGAGCCGTCTCCGGAAAAAACTCGGTCCCTACAGTGACGGAACAGAGCGGATCCACACCGTGCGGAGCGAAGGATACGTGTACGCTTTCCCCGGGGAGGACGGTTGTTCCGGAAAGGTGGATGCGTCGTGAGAGGCTTTCCTCTTTTCTGGAAGCTCTATCTGGGTGTGCTGGCGGTGGTGTTTTTCCCCGTGGTGGTCTTCGAGATGTCCTCCCTGCTGTACCGCCCGGCAGAGCGCGTGGGCATTCCTCCCCACATCGAGCGGCACATGGAATGGGTGGCCCTCTCGGTCGCGCGGACCGCGGCGCACCTGCTCCGGAGCGGAGACCGGGCGGCCCTGTCGTCCTATCTGGACGAGGCGGAGGAGGCGAACAGCGCGGATTTCCATCTCCCCGAGGAGGATGGGTTCTTTCCGCCCCTGCCGGAGCAGGTGCGGCTCCAGCTTGAGGCGGCCTCCTCCCCGGGAGTGCGGCACCTGGACCGGGGCTCTTTTTTCGTGACCGTTCCCTTTGGGGACAGGGGATCCGACGAGGGGAGAAAACATCTCGTTGCGGTGTTCCATCCCTTCGGAAAACCGCCCCGCTTTCCCGGCCCGTCCCGGATGCTTCTGCTCTCCATGGCTGCGGGAGCGCTCCTCTGTTTCGTCTTCGTCCGGCACATCACCGTTCCCATCCGGGAACTCGAGCGCACCACCCACCGCCTCGCCGAAGGAGATTTCGCCGCACGGGCTCCGGAGATCGTTCTGGAGGGGGGCGGTGAAATCGCGCGTCTCGGATCGGCCTTCAACGGCATGGCGGAACACATCGATGCCCTTCTTACGTCCCAGCGCCGTCTTCTGGGGGATATCTCCCACGAGCTTCGCTCGCCGCTTCAGCGCCTCGACGTGGCGCTCACCCTCGCCAGGAACGGCGCGGCCCCCGAGGTAAACCTGTTCCTCGACCGGGTCGAGCTGGAGGCGGCGCGCATGAACGAAATGATCGGCCATCTCCTGGCCCTGTTCCGGGCGGAGGAGATGAACGGCGACGAACCGAATGCTCCCGTGGACCTTTCTCTTCTGGTGGAACGCGTCGCCGGAGACGCCTCCTTCGAGGCGGAAAACGAGGGAAAGCACGTTCTTGTGGGAGAGCTGCCCGTCGATCCGGTCATCTCCGGAGACGAGGCGCTTCTGGCGAGCGCCCTGGAGAATGTGGTGCGCAACGCCCTACGCCACACCGCGCCGGGGACCGCCGTGGAGGTCGATCTCAAAGAGACGGGATCCCGCATCGTTCTGTCCGTCCGGGATCACGGCCCGGGTGTGGAGGAACAGGAGCTGCAGCGTATCTTCCAACCCTTCTACCGGAGCGATGCCGCCCGGGACCGGCGGAGCGGCGGCGTGGGCCTCGGCCTCGCCATCGCCAAGCGCGCCGTGGAGCGGCACGGAGGTTCGATCCGGGCCTCCCTCGCTTCCGGTGGCGGTTTGCTCGTGGAAATCGTCTTTCCGAAGGCGACGCGGCGCGACGCGGAACGTCGCGTCTGAGGCACTTCGGGCCGTTTTTCGGCATCCGTTCCGGGGCAGGCGAGCCGCCCGGTGTACCCGATGCGGGATGGGCCGCGTGTTCCACCGAGGACTGCCGGATTGTTTTCGAAGCGGGTCGTGCGCAAGCACGCCCCGCTTCGTTTTGCCCGCCGGTGCCTTTTGCTTGTCCTCTTCGGCGCCCAGTCTTTGTTTCTTGTCCCTTGTCTCTGTCCCGGTCCCTGTCTGTCCATGGAGACGACCACACGGTCTCCATGGGCATGGGCATCGCCATCGAGACCCTGTTCCTTTCTCAGGTGCGGCAACACGGCTTCCATGAATAGAGGCATCGTCATCGAGACCCTGTTCTCTTCCCTCAGATACGGCAACAGGAAGATCACCTTTCCTCATGCGACGACATGCTCCGGCGGCATGCTCCGGTGTCGGGCTCCTGCGGTTCTCGCTCCGCTTCGGCGGTGCGCAGAGATCGTGTTCCCTTCTTCCTTTGGATAAACCAAAAGCGCCATGCATCGCCGCTTGACAATCGATTTAGTGAAAAATACCATCGACAGCACATTCTTTCGCGGAATGGCGGAGCAATCCTCTCTTCATGCTTCCTTTGTCGCCGGCCGCCCTCGGCGGTGCGGCGCGGAGAGCGGCGGTGTTTTCCGCTTTTTCCGGGTGGTGCCGCCGGAATGGTTGAAGCGAGGATGATTCTGCTGCACCGGAGTTCCGCAAGGAGCGAATCCGACCACGTCGAGGAGGGAGTTTGATGAGGAAAAGCGTTTTCGAAGTGCTGCGCCGAGAGGGGTTGACCCATCTCAAGATTGCCTATGACTGGAGGAAGGACCACTTTTCGCTCTTTTCCGCCCGGGAATGGGACAGAGACACGCCCTTTCGGGAGTACAACCGCTCCTTCACGCTCCTCACGCTCTGTCCCACCGAGGGGGTATACCGGAATTCCGGGGAGACCCGGGCGCTCTTCGCAAAGCACGGCCTGGAGGAACACCTCCGGCAGATCATGGAACTCATGCGCAAGGGACGGCACATTCTTCTCGACTGCTACTACCACGAGGAGATGGACATCCGCTTCGTCAACCACATTCACAGCGACAAACGCGGCGTGAACAATCTCCATTCCAGCCTGTTCATGGGAGGAATCCGGCGCCACGAGCCCGGAGAGGACGAGATCGACGTCTTCATCGACGGCATGAACCTCGGACGGGGAATGACGTTCAAGAACGTCGCCGCCCGTCTTCCCATGGGGGGATGCAAGGTGACGGTGCAGATGGAGCCCGTGGATCTGGAGAATCTGGATCAGGTTGGGTTCCTCGCCTATGCCAACGACCGGACGCGAAACACCACCGGGCCGGACATGCGCTTTCCTCCGGAGCTCGCGGACGTGATGAAGGCGCATTTCTCCCTCCACATCACCGGCGGGCCGAAGGGGCCGCTGGGGCCCACAGGCACGCCCACGGCGCACGGTGCCCACATGGCGGTGAAGCAGGGAGCCCGTTTCCTCTGGGGCTCCGAGAGCCTGAAGGACAAGACCGTCGCCGTGCAGGGACTCGGTGCCGTGGGATTTCCTCTGGCGGAGGATTTTCTCGCCGACGGCGCCAGACTCGTCGTCTGCGACCGGGACCCGGAGGCGGTGCGGAAACTCGTCGCCGCGTCTCCCGAGGGGGCCGTCCGGGTGGTGGAGCCCGAGGCCATCCTGGGGGTCGAGGCGGACATCTTCGCCCCCGCCGCGGTGGGAGGGATCCTTGGCGAGCACACCATTCCGGAGTTGAAGTTCCGAATGATCATGGGTCCCGCAAACAACGTCCTCAAGGCGTCCAGCCAGGAAGAGGAATACGCCCTGGCGGCCCGGATCGCGGAGCGGGGCATTCTCTATCAGGTGGAGTGGGTGCACAACATCGCGGGAGTGATGGCGGGATACGAGGAATATGTCCACCAGGAGAGGTCGAGCCGGGAGCGGCTCATGGAGAACGTGGGAAAGCTCTGCACGGAACAGACCTGGGAGAACCTGAACGGCGCACGCCGCGAGGGCGTCACTCCCACGGAGCACGCCTACCGCTCGGTGGAGCGCGAGGTCTACGGCGAGTGAGAGCGAGAGGCCGCATTCCCGAGGCGGCGTGCGGCGGCATGGAGCGATTTCCGGAGAGGGTAAAGGAGAGATGAGCATGGCAGAGCGGGAACGGTTTTCCTCGAAACTCGGATTTTTTCTTTCCGCCATTGGGTTCGCCATCGGCATCGGCAGCCTGTGGCGCTTTCCCTATCTCGTGGGGAAGTACGGCGGCGGCGTTTTTCTTCTCTTCTACGTGGCGGTGATCTTTCTCCTCGCCATTCCGCTCTTCATTCTGGAACTGAGCCTGGGAAGCGCCTCCCAGAGAAACCCCGTCGGCGCCTACCGCATTCTGGGCAAGGGGAAGGGATGGACGCTGAACGGGTACATGAACGTCTTCGCCATGCAGCTTTTGCTGGGATACACCATGCCCGTTGCGGGATGGGTCACGGCGTACATCTTCAAGACCGGCGCGGGCACCTTCCGGAACATGGCCCCCGCCGAGATCGGCGAGTACTTCGGCGCCTTCATCGGCAACACGCCGGAGGTAATCGCCTGGATGGCCGTCACGGTGGTCCTCGTGGTCCTCATCATCACCAGGGGATTGAACAAGGGGCTCGAACGGGCGAATGCCTTCTGCATGCCCGCCCTCTTCGTCCTGCTGCTCCTGCTGATCCTCCGCTCCGTCACGCTTTCCGGAGCCGGAGCGGGGCTGGCCTACTACCTGAAACCGGATTTCGCCAATTTCACCGCCCAGGCGTTTTACGACTGCATCGGCCAGGCCTTCTTCGCCATCGGCGTCGCCATGGCGGCGGGAATCGTCTTCGGAAGCTACCTCCGGCAGGAGGAAAAAAGCCTGGTCCGGCAGGGGATCCACATCGGTGCGGCGCTCACGCTGGCGGGATTTCTCGCGGGCCTGGTCATCTTCCCCGCGGTCTTCTCCTTCGGCCTTGAGCCCGCGGGCGGGCCCGGGCTGACCTTCGTCACCATGCCGAACGTCTTCAACAAGATGCCCTACGGCACGCTCTTCGGCGTTCTCTTCTACGTGCTCTTCTATCTGGCGGCGCTCTCCTCCTGGCTCGGAGGCGCAGAGGCGGTGGTGGCGGCCTACATGGAGGAGTTCGGCATGTCCCGGCGGAAAGCGGTGTACCTGGTGGGGGCGGTCATGTTCGCCATCGGTTCCGTGGCGGCCTGGTCCATGCCCTTCTTCGAGGCGGCGGACACGCTCCTGAACAATCTGCTCATTCTCGGGGGACTCCTCCTCTCCCTTTTCGTGGGGTGGTCCTGGGGGCTTCCCCGCTTTTTCGCCGAGGCGAACGTCCTCTCCCCGGGGCTGCGCACCTACATCACCATCCTGG
>NZ_JARKPW010000173.1:0-26545 GCF_029975095.1 Aminiphilus sp. | reverse complement strand
GCCCGGCTTCACGGATTGGGTAGCGTGGCGGTGCGGGAATTCATGACCGAGGGAATTGTCACGGTGTCTCCCGAGGCCTCCGTGGAGGAAGCGCACCGAAAGATGGTGCTCCACAATATCGGCAGATTGCCCGTCGTCCGGAAGGGCGAGCTCGTGGGCATCGTGACGAGGACGGACATGTTGCGGGCCCTCTATCCCGTGTCGCTCGGAGGACGGGAACATGCGGGAGAGGAAGAGCGTCCCTGGCAGGAGGACGTTTCGGATCTTTTGGAGCGCCGCTTGCCCGGATGGGTGGTCCCCATCCTCAGAAGGCTCGGGAGTCGGGCGGGAAAGATGGGCATGAGAGCGTACGTGGCGGGAGGTTTCGTGAGAGACCTTCTGCTGCACCGCCGGACTCTGGACATCGATGTCGTGGTGGAAGGAGATGCGGTGCCCTTCCTCCAGAGCTGGCGGAACGACGGATGTCGTGTGGCCGTGCACGCCCGTTTTCGCACGGGTACCATCGTGTTTCCGGAGAACAGACGTGTCGATGTCGCCACGGCGAGGAGGGAGTTCTATGAATATCCCGTGGCGCAGCCCAGGGTATCGAGCGACTCCCTGAAACACGATCTCTACCGCAGAGATTACGCCGTGAACGCCATGGCGGTCTCCATCAACGAGGACGACTGGGGTACGCTTCTGGACTATTTCGGAGGTCGAAGGGATCTGCAGCGCAAGGTCCTGCGGGTATTGCACAATCTGAGTTTCGTGGAGGATCCCACGAGGGTGTTTCGTGGGATCCGTCTTGAGCAGCGTCTCCGGTTTCGCCTGGAGGAAAACAGCCTGAGGCTTCTCCAGAACTGTGTCAAGGGCGGTCTGATCACCCTGCTCTCCGGGGTTCGCCTTCGCACGGAACTTGAGGAGATCTTCAGAGAGGAATATCCTTATCCGACGGCTCGCCGTCTCGGTGAACTGGGGGTCTGGGAGATGCTTTTCCCCGGTCTTCTCTTCGGGACGGGAGCTGCCCGTTGTCTCCGTCGGATCGGGGCACTCTTCCACCGTATCCGTCGGGATCTTCCTGATTTTGGCGACGACTTGTGGCTTGCCTCTCTTGCGGGGCTTCTTGAGGACTCGCCGGAAAAAGTCCGAAGGACAGTGCCGGACAGGCTGCATCTTGCCCCCAGAGAACGGATGATCGTGGAACGGGCGCTTTTTGAGCGTGGCGCGGCGGAACACGAGCTTGGAGGACGGGCAGAGAAGTCCCCCTCGGAGATCGTCGCGTTTCTCCGGGATGTTCCGAACGCCACGGCGCTCTCTTGGGCCGTCGCCACGGAGCGGTGGCGTGTCCGGAGGCGAATCCTTCTGTATCTCACGCGGCTTTGCCGCGTGCGTCCGATGCTCACAGGAAGGGATCTTCTGGATCTCGGGCACCGGAGCGGTCCTCATATCGGAGACATTCTCGAAGGACTTCTTCGTGCGCGTCTTGAGGGAGACGTCGAGACGCGGGAGGAGGAGATTCGCTGGGTGCTCACGCAGCATCCCCTCGGGAAAGTGGAGCGTGTTTCGAGGTAAGAGATTTCTCGACATTGAAATGAGAGAGACGCTGTTCGGGATCGGATAGCAGAAGAGGAAAAGAGAAAGGACGGACGATACATGTTTTCCCTGCCCAATCTGAGTGATTTGTTGTTGAGCGTTCCCGCCGTGCTCTGGGCCATCACGTTTCACGAATTCTGCCACGGCTACGCGGCGTATTCCTTCGGCGATCCCACTGCGGCGCGCATGGGAAGGCTCACGCTCAACCCCCTGGCACATCTCGACCCCATCGGCGCGCTCATGTTGCTGCTCTTTCGATTCGGGTGGGCGAAGCCGGTTCCCGTGGATCCCCGTTATTTCCGAAACCCCGCCCGGGACATGGTCTTCGTTTCCCTTGCAGGCCCCGCAGGGAACATTCTCTCCGCCGCGGTGGTGGGGCTTCTGCTGCATCTCTTTCCTCGCCTTTTCGCTGCAAACGTGCCGCTTTTCACGTTTATGCTCCTCATGGTGTACATCAACCTGGGGCTCGCGGTATTCAATCTCATTCCCATACCGCCTCTCGACGGATCGAAAATCCTGTACGTGCTCCTTCCGCCGCGTTTTCTCCGGGGCTTTTTCTGGCTCGAACGGTATGGGATGTTCGTGCTCATGGCCTTGGTGCTGCTGAACGTCATTCCTCTGATCATGAGGCCCTTCGTGCGCCTCCTCGCGAGAATGGTGCTGCCCTCGTGGCTTCCTTTCTGAGGAGCGGTGGACCATGAAAATTCTTCTGACCAACGACGACGGTGTTTTTGCTCCGGGGATCGCCGCCATGGCGAAAGGCATTGCCCATGCAGGGCACGACCTTCTCGTGGTCGCACCGGACCGGGAGCGGAGCAGCGTGGGACATTCCATCACGCTCACCCGCCCGCTCCGCCTCTGGAGGATCGCCTCGGGGCCCTACGAAGCGGGGCAGGATGTGTATGCCTGCGACGGGACGCCGTCGGACTGCGTCGTCCTCGCCCTCGAAGAGGTGGCTCCGGAGACGGATCTCGTTCTTTCGGGGATCAATCGCGGACCGAATCTCGGAGACGACCTCACCTACTCCGGAACGGTCTCGGCCGCTATGGAAGGCGTCGTCCTCGGCCGTCCTTCCCTGGCGGTCTCTCTCGCCATCGCGCCGGACGACGCGGAACAGCATTACGAGACGGCGGCGGAGGTGGTGTTACGCCTTTTGGATCGTTTTCCCGGAACGTCGCTTCCGAAGGGTGTTCTTCTGAACGTGAACGTTCCGAACATCCCTCTTGAGGAGATCCGGGGGATTCTTCCCACGAGGAAAGGTGTTCGGATTTATGTGGACAAGGTGAATAGGCTTCGGGATCCACGGGGGCTCACGTATTTCTGGATTGCAGGAAGGCCCGAGGACGAGCTTGTCGAAGGAACGGACGTCTGGGCGGTGGCACACGGCGCCGTCTCGGTCACGCCGGTTCACATGGACATGACGCACTTTCCGACCCTGGAACATCTCAGGGATACCTTTACCTCCGTCACGCTCTGAAAGGGGACATGTGATCGTCATGTGGAAAGGTCGTTTCACCGAGGAAACACATGAAGCAGTTCGCCGCTTCACCCAATCTCTCGATGTGGACTGGCGGCTCGCTGCCGCGGACATTCGGGGGAGCGTCGCCCACGTCCGGATGCTTGCCCATATCGGACTCCTCACGTCGGAGGAAGCGCGAACGTTGGAGGAACACCTCTTCGCCATCGGAAGAGACATCGACGCGGGCATTCTCGTTCCGAAGGAGAGCCTCGAAGATGTGCACATGAACATCGAGGCCGCTCTCATCGAGCGGTGCGGTTCCCTCGGTGCGAAACTTCACGCGGGGCGAAGCAGAAACGACCAGGTGGCGACCACGATGCGTCTTTTTCTCCGGGAGGCCCTGCTCGATGCGTGGGGGCACCTTGAAATCCTTCTCGAAACGCTCCAGCAAAAAGCCGGGGAACACTGTGACGTGGTGGTTCCCGGCTATACCCACCTGCAGCAGGCGCAACCGATCTCCATGGGACAGTACTGGATGGCGTATTTCTGGGCTTTTCTGCGGGATGCGGAGCGGCTTCTCGCGGCCTATCACTCCTGTGACGTCTGTCCTCTGGGGGCCGGTGCGCTCGCGGGTTCCACGCTTCCCCTGGACAGGGAGTTCACGGCGAGGGACCTGGGCTTTTCCAGAATCACGGAAAACAGTATGGATTCCGTGGCACAGAGAGATTACCTTCTGGATGTGCACTATTTCTTCGTCTCCTTCGGGCTGCATGCGAGCCGGCTTGCAGAGGACCTCATCATCTACAGCAGTACCGAATTCGGATGGATCGAACTTCCCGATGCCTTCTGTACGGGATCCAGCATCATGCCCCAGAAAAAAAACCCCGACGTGCTGGAACTCCTTCGGGGAAGGGCGGGACAGTTTGTGGGACACATGACCGATTTGATGGTGAGCGTGAAGGGACTTCCCCTGACGTACAACCGGGATCTCCAGGAGGACAAGCGGGGGCTTTGGGCTTCCTTCGAGGCGTATTTCCAGATTCTCTCGGTACTTCCGAATCTGCTCGCCCGGGTGGGGGTCTCTGCCGAAAAGGCCCGGCGGGGTTTTTCCGACGGTTTCATCTTCGCGACGGACGTGGCGGAGTATCTGGTGGGCAGGGGAATTCCCTTTCGGGAGGCCCACGAGAAGGTAGGACGGCTCGTACGATGGTGTGTTGAGGAGAAACGTGCGCTCACCGGGCTCTCCCCCGACGAGTGGCGTCGTCTGCTCCCCGAGGCGGAGGCGGATCTTCCGGGGTTGCTTGTCCCGGAGACATCGGTGAAGCGAAGAAAAACCCTCGGTGGAACGTCGCCGGAGCAGGTGCGGTGGCAGCAGGAGCAGGGAATGAATGCTTTGAACGGATTGCGAGAAACGTTTCGAGGGAAAAAGGAGATCCTTTCCGGAAAATAGGGAAGAAGGAAACGTGTAGAGAATGTTCCCCCGTTCCTGGAAAAGAGACTGGGGAAGCGTGTCGTGTTACAATCTATCGTCAGTGTCGCATGACAGCAGTGTTTCGTTCTTGACGCCGAGGAAAAGGAGTGGTGATCTTGGGCACGACGTCCTCGAAGAGGTCCAAAAAGGACAAGATCCAGGAAAAACTCGCAGCGGAAGACCGGAACAATGGAGCGCCCGACATGGTTCTCCGTGTTCTTCGGGACGAGAAGGCGGCTGCATTGCCCCTTCCGACGTATGCGACGCCTTTTTCCTCGGGAATGGACCTCCGTGCCGCCGAGGAGGCCCTTTTGTTGCCGGGAGAGTGGGCGTCGGTCGGAACGGGCCTTTCCGTGGAAATTCCCGAGGGCTTCGAGGGACAGGTGCGTCCGAGAAGCGGTCTGGCGCTCAAACATGGCGTGACCGTGCTCAATGCACCGGGAACCATCGATGCGGATTATCGCGGAGAGGTTCGTGTGCTTCTCGTGAATCACTCCAGGGACCCCTTTACGGTGGAGAAGGGGGATCGCATCGCCCAACTGGTGATCACCCCCGTCGTCCGGATTGTCTGGGAGGAAACGGACGTATTGGAGAGCAGCGCGCGCGGTAGCGGCGGATTCGGCAGTACGGGGCGCTGACGGAAGTCGGGACGGGAGGAGATGGGGCAAATGGAGATCACACGAGCTGCGGCAGTCATCGACACGCACACCGGGGGCGAGCCCACCCGGCTCATCATAGGAGGGGCTCCTCTGCTACGGGGTAAGACCATGGGAGAGAAATGGATCGACTTTGTCACACATCACGATGACTTCCGTGTCATGGTCATGTGCGAGCCACGCGGGCACGGGGACATGTTCGGCGCTCTCCTGGTTCCCCCCTGCTCGGAGGCCGCTCACTACGGCGTGATCTTCATGGATTCGAGCGGCAGCATCAGCATGTGTGGCCACGGCTCCATCGGCCTCGGAAGGACTCTTGTCGATCTGGGAATGATCCCCAAGCAGGAACCCTTCACGGAGGTCGTCCTGGATACGCCTGCGGGTCTCGTGGCATTGCGCGTGGCTGTCACGGACGGCGTGGTAGGGGACGTGACGCTGAAAAACGTTCCGGCTTTCGTCTTCGCAAGGGACGTGGAAGTGACGGTTCCCTCCTGGCCCAAACCCATTCACCTCGATATTTCCTTCGGGGGGAACTTTTTTGCCATCGTTCCCGCCGACCAGTTCGATTTCGAGATCGTTCCCGGGGAGGTGCCGAAGATGATTCCCCTTGGGCTCGAGATCCGGGATGCGGTGAACCGGAAGATGGAGGTGCGACATCCCGTGGAGACGCACATCCACAAGGTGGAACTCACGGAATTCAGCCTCGAAAGAAGCGGCGAAATGACCCGGAACTGCGTGGTCTTCGCCTCCGGCTCGGTGGACCGCTCTCCCTGCGGTACGGGAACCTGTGCGAAAATGGCGCTTCTTGCGGCGAAGGGGAAGCTCCGTCCCGGCGAGGAATTTCTCCACAAGAGCGTCACGGGGAGCGTTTTTCTGGGGTCCTGTGAATCCGGTCCCGATGTGGCCGGTTTTTCCTCGGTGGTGCCCACCCTACGCGGGCGCTCCTTCGTGACGGGGATGAATTTCCTCCTCCGCCAGAAAGAGGACGAAGTGGGCAACGGCTTCCTGCTCCCCAAATAGGGTTCGGTTTTCCGAGGGGGCTCGTGCACACAAAAGGCGAGGCGGGGGTTCCGGTCGGAACCCCCGCCTCGCCTTTTTGGTGTGCCTTGGTGCCGGGCTGTTACATGTGGCCGTTGTAACGCGTCGGAACCAGTGCGGAATGCACATGGCGGATCATGGTGATGAAATCGAAGACGGGCAGTCCCGTGGCGTCATGAACCGCTGCAGCGTAGGGGGGAAGATCGCTGCATTCCAGGAGGATCGCCCCGACCCTGGGACATTCCCGTACCATCCGTTCCGCGACACTCACGACCTCCTTCTCCACCAGTGCCGAATCGAGCGTTCCCTTTTCCTCCAGCACGGAGGTCCGGAATTCATCCTGCTCCTCCATGCCGTAGACGACTTTGGAGATCTCCGGAGAAATGCCCACGTTCGTGAAATGTTCTTCCGTGAGGCATGCCGCGTTGGCGGTGATGATGCCCACCTGCCGGTCCGGCCGCAATGTTCTCGCGATGAACGGGACCTGAAGCATGCTGGAGAGGAAGACCGGCACATTCACCGCCGCCGCCACCTGTGGTTGGAAGAGTGCCATGAAACCGCAGGCACCTGTGATGGCCCGTACGCCTTCCGCCTCCAATTCCTTCGCTCCGTCGATGAAGGGGGCGAGGAGCGCGGGGTCTCGCTCGTTCAGAAGGCGCGTGATGGAGGCGCCACGCACTTCCTTGTAGCGCACGGGAAAGGGAAAGGTCGTCGCGTTTCCCACGTTTCCCGGAACGCAGGGATAGGCTGCGTCGAGGATGAGAATGCCGATGGGTTCTCCGTCCCAGGATCTGCTTTTGCTCTTGATCCGGTACACCGTCATGGTTCTGTTCTCCCTTCAGAAATTTGCTGTCTCCGGCACGCTCGGTCACGCCGTCGTTGTGTCTGAAGAAAAAAAACCGGAAAAGCCGCTGCGGCGCCCCGGAACCGGCGGCGCCGCAGCGATAGAAGAATAAAATCTCAGATTCGATCCGGAGCGACTAGGATTTCCGCCGCAGGGCCGCCTTGCGTTCCTCGGCTTTCATCGCAATGCTTATGCAGAGGGCGAAGGCTCCGAAGCTTATTGCCAGCGCAAGAAACATGTTGAAGACCCACATGTCGTCGCCTCCTTTACACCTTGGGCTCGAACTTGTGCTTCATGTTGTCGGCCAGCCAGTTGTTCAGGGCGAAGCCCAGACCGATGAGAATGGCCCACTGGAGGAACATGGGTGCCGGCGCGTAGTTGTACTTGGCGATGGGGAAGATCTTCCACCACTCGCCGGGATACCAGGAGAGGGACTGCTGCACCCACCAGCCGAAGATGAGAACGAACCACAAAGGGAAGAGGCGGATGAGGGACCACATCCACTTGGCCTGGATGTCCGAGACGGGGGAGATGTACTCGTCCCAGATCTTGTCCACGCCGACGATCATGGCAGCAAGGGATGCGAGCAGTCCGGAGAGGAGCAGGCCCACGCCCCAGGTCCAGTCCATGTTTTCGAAGACGACGTTGTCCCGGGCGGCGAAGGTTCCGATCGCCAGCACGACGAAGGTAACGATGAACAGGGCGGATTTGCGGGATTTGCCCATGTCCTGGAGCATACGGACCCCCAACTCGATCATGGCGATTTCCGAGGACAGCGCTGCCAGGATGAGGGCGCCGAAGAAGGCGACGGCCATGATCGTTCCTCCCGGCAGGTTGGCGAAAAGGCGGGTGAGGTTGATGAAGGCCAGGCCGTTGTTGCCGCTTGCCAAAGCTGCGCTGGGATCCGGCGCGAGGGCGAAGACGGTGGGAATGACCGCCATGCCCGCCAGAAGCGCCGCGGAGGTGTCGGCGAAGCAGGTCGTGCAGGCGTTGAGGAGAATGTCTTCGTCCTTCTTCGTGTACACGAAGTAGGTGAGGAAGAGTCCCCATCCTGCACCGGTGGACCAGGCCGCCTGGGTGAAGGCCTCGAGCCATACCTTGGGCTTCAGTAGATCCGCGGTGTTGATGTGGAAGAGGAACTTCAGTCCTTCTGTGGCGCCGGGGAGCATGGCTGCTCGGATGGCGAGAAAGGCGAGGAGGACAAAGATACCGGGGATGAAGATTTTGTTTCCTTTTTCGATGCCGTTCTGGACGCCCAGCCCTACCACGAAGGCGCACATGGCGATGGCTGCCCAGTAGAAGTACATCCCCTGATCCGCGTTACCGAGAAAGTTTGTCCAGAGTGCTTCCGTGTCCACTCCGGCAACGAGGACACCTTGGAAGGCGAAGAGTAAGTAGCGGATACACCAACCGAGGACGACGCCGTAGTAACAGGTGATGAGAAAACAGCAGAGACCGAAGAACCAGCCCATCCAAGTGTACTTGCGCCCCACCAGTTCCTTGAAAGCACCGATGCAGCCCATACGGCTGGTCTTACCGAGAACGCCTTCCATGCAGATCAGAGGAATTGCCCAGAGGAACAATGCGAAGAAAAGAACGAGGATGAATGCGCCACCGCCGTTGGCGGCGACGACCCGGGGGAAACGCCAGATGTTTCCCGTGCCGATGGCCATACCCATTGCTGCAAACAGGAAACCCCATTTCGAAAACTGTCCAGTGCCTTTCAACTCCGTGTTCTCCGCCATGAACAGGTCTCCCTCCTTAATTTCGATTTCTCTTCTTAAGGGTTTCGGGATGAGTGGTGCCATTTCGACAAGCAAGCCGATGTTCAGGAACGGTACGACCTATGGAGTTTTTCCGGTGAGCGGGGTCGAATGGTCTTTTGCGATGAGCATCCCTCCTTTTTCGCCCGGGACCGAACTGTACGAAAATGCCTGTACGCAGCCCACAGGGTACAGAAGTTGCACGAATGGGCCTATCTTAGGGGATGCTTCGACGCTTGTCTAGTATTCTTTTCTGAAGAATGTGTTGGCGCGAGAGCTTCGGATGGTTTTTGAAAAGTCTAAAAATAAGGACTAGTCCGAAATGCATCCGAGCCCGAGGTTTCCTCGTGTTGTTTTTATGAAAAATTCAGAAGAAAAAGAGAGCACATTTTGGTTTTTTATCTTTTTCTGTACAAAGAAAGGCTGATTTTCTGCAAAAGAATAATTTGTCATCACCGCTTCCTCGTAAAATCTTCAAGAAGGAGTGAAGAAAAAGAACCGCGCCACACACGCTTCCGTTTCCTGCCGAGAAAGGGCGTGTCGTGCGTGGTGGTCTGTTACGGGGTATAATGAACCGGTGTCGGACGTGACGGGCCTTTGGCAGGGTTTCCCCAGCGGGCGGGCGCTCATTGCCGAAGCGATTTCTGAGAACCGGCGATGAGCGATGAGGATATGTCACGACGGAGCATGAATTCTTCGTGCGACAGGCGTCTTCGAAAAGCCGGAATCTCGTGCGGACGAGGAAAAGTGAGGAAGGCGGAGACGTATGCGGGGCAGATCACTCACGTTGTTGTTGTTTTTAGTGACCGCCGTGGCTTACCTGACTCTCCTTGCCCTGCCCGTTTCCTGGTGGCAGGAGCGGTTGAAAATCGGGCATGGGCCTTCGGTTTTCGTCATGGTCGAACCGGGCATGAACGCCCGGGATGCTGCGCGGCATTTTGTTCGGGAGGGAATTACGAGCGAGGCGCAGGCCCTGTCTCGGTGGTTGACGACCTTCGGTATCGATCGTTCTTTGAAGCCCGGGGTGTATTTCCTGCGTCCGGGAAGCCCCTGGGAGGTGGCGAAACAGCTTGTGAACGTGGAACCCCGTGTCTTCAGCGTCGTTCTTGTTCCGGGAAGCGACGTGGACGCCTTTGCGCACTCTCTCGGTGCTGCCGTCGCCTCCTTCTGGGAGGATGTCTCTTCTTCCGATCTCTCGGAAAGACATTTTTCCACGAGCCGGGATACCCACGTCGGAGAGTCCGGTGAGATGTACACGGTGCCGGTGACGGACTCCCGTTCTCCGGGGTTCATCGTTACCTCGGCGGATCTTCTGGTCGCGCTCGCAGATGAAACGCATTTCCCCGAACCGCTGCGGAAGATGTTGCCGGAAAACCCCTCGGAGCGGTTCGCCTTTCTTCTGCCCGAAACCTTTGTGCTTCCTCCGTCGCCTTCGCTGACCGCTTCTCTGGTGCGCCAGGCCTCTTCTCTGTGGTGGCGGGCTTTTGCTTCTGACGTGGCGGAAAAGAGCGCGGCCGAAATGCGTTCTCTGGCAACCCTCGCCTCCATCATCGAGAAGGAGATCCGCAAAGAGGAGGAACGCCCCATCGCGGCAGGAGTGTTTCGGAATCGACTGGAGCGGAAAATGCCCCTTCAGTCCTGCGCGACGGTCGTCTACGCATGGAAACTCAAAGGGCGTATCCTTCGGACGCTGACCTACGAGGATCTCAAAGTCGAATCGCCTTTCAACACCTATCTCCATCCTGGTCTTCCGCCCGGACCGATTTGTGTTCCCTCCCAAAATTCCTGGTCTGCCGCATTGCACCCCGAGGAGCACGATCTGCTCTACTTCGTGGCGGACAACAAGGGAGGGCATGTCTTTTCCCGGAGCTACAAAGAACACCTGGATGCCCAGAGGAAAATCCGCAATGAAAACCGCTGATGTGGACCGTCCGGCGTTTTCCGAGTTTCCGGACATGGTCCGCATCAGCATCCGCCTTCCCCGGGAATGGATATTTTCCCTGAGCTGGACCGTGGATGCCTACGAAGGGATTGGCTTTGTCCGTACCGATGATGCTCTCCAGGGGACTGTCTCCCTTTTTTGTCCCATCGAGCAGGAGGGGGAAGTTCTCGCTCTTCTGGAAGCTCTCCGGAAGGAGGGGATTCCTCTCGAAGTGACGGAACGTCGCGGGGCCTCTTCTTCACGAGGAACGCGGCGGTACTTCCTCGGAGAACGAGAAAAGGAAGAGGATTCGGAGTTTTTCTGAAGAATGCGACGACGCAGGAGGAATGGTGGAATGGCGGATTGGAGCGAGAAACACTCGAACCTGGAGGGCAAACGCTGCCCCGGATGTGGCGTTCCCTTTCAGAGCGAGAAGGAGGACCAACCCGGCTATGTTCCCCCGGCAGTGGAGGAAGGCGAAAAGGTGGTATGTCGGCGTTGTTTCGGGCTGATTCACTACGGAATTCTCAGCAAGGCTCCCTTGGGAGACGAGTCGCTGTTCCGTGCCCTGAAGAGCGCTTCGGCCAGGGTGGACGGCTTTCTCATCGTCTGTGACGTTTCCGATCCGGAAACGTTGCCGAGGGTTCTTGACGTGGCGGGAAACGAAAAACCCGTCCTGACCGTGCTCAACAAAGCGGATCTCCTTCTCCGTTGGATGACCCCCGCGCAGATCGAAGCTCATTTTGTCCGACGGTTCGGCCTGCATCCGGGATTGACCATCGCGCTCTCCGCGAGGGATGGACATTGCGCCAAGCCTTTACGGGAGTTACTTCAGAGAACGTTTCCCGGTGAAAAGGCCGTTCTGGCTCTGGGGGCGACCAACGCGGGCAAGAGCACGCTCCTGTCGATTCTTTCGGAGGACCGAAGGCTTTCGGTTTCCCGTCTCCCCGGGACGACGCTCGGAGAGGTCACGCTTCGCACTCCCTGGGGGCTCACGCTGCTCGACTATCCCGGATTCAAGCTGTCCAATCCCTTTTTGGCGCAGCTCTGTCCCCAATGCCTCGTCGCGGCGGTTCCACGGAAGAGGCTTTTCGCCAAGGGTTTCGAACTGCACCCGGGAATGAGCTACATGTTCGGCGGCTTGGGATGGATTCGCGTTCTCGATTGCGGGAGTCGTGGATGGGTGAAGATGAACGCCTTTGTCCCCGAGGATATTCCTCTACACAGGACGAAAGCGGGAAAGGAACGGGAGCTTCTCGACAGGCACAGTGGCGATCTTTTCCGTTTTCCCTGTCGTGCCTGTTGGGATGCTCTGAAGGCGGACATGAAGGAGCCGGGGTTTTCTATCCGTGTCGCCGAGGGAGAGGATTTGGTTTTCCCCGCGCTCGGGTGGGTGTCGGTGCAGACCGGAGAGGCGGAACTCGAAGTTGTGGCTCCGGAGGGCTGCGCGCCCCTGGTTCGCTCCTGGCTTGTGGATCTTCGAAAGGCAGGGCACCGTTTCCCGCGGAAGCGGCGCTGAACAGGGGACCCGAAGAGTGTGTGAACAAGCAAAATATGGACAGAGAAAAGTGAAATGATGAAGAAGCGCGGTTCGCTCGTGCCGATGAAGAAAGCCGCCTCGTTGCGGAAAGGAGTACGCCATAGATGAGAGACCGATTGAGAGAAGAGCTCGTCGCTTTGGGACGTCGCGGGGATGTGTACGTCGACCTCTATGTTCAGTCGGGAGCCGGACACGGCATGAGTTACGACGACGGGAAGATCGAACAGACGTCGTCCTTCGTCTCCCAGGGAACAAGCGTGCGCTCCCTCCAGGGGAGTCATTCCATCATCTCCCACGCACCGGGCATCGGGGCGAACGTCGCTTGGGGGTGTTACGCGGACATCGCGGCAGCCCATGGCGTTTCCGTCCGTCGGGAACCCTCCGCCGCGTTTTTGATGGAACCCGTCGAACCCTTCGATCCCCCCTCGTGGGAGTTTGTCCATCAGGTGGATCGGGAGATCCGGTCCATGTCGTCGGCGATCTCTCAGGTGGCATTCCGTTTCCGTACCACCCGGCAGCGCATCTTTCTCGCGAACGGCCTGGGTAATGTCGCCGAGGACTCTCGACAGTACTGTACTTTCTCCGCGCAGGTCGTCGCCTCGAAAGGGAATGTCCTTCAGACCGGATACGAGGTGCGGGCGGAGCAGCTTTCCCTGGAGGAGTTCCTCAGAACTTTCGACCCTCTTTCCGTTGCGAGGACAGCGGCGCTTCGGGCGCTTCTCATGCTCGATGCCATGCCGTGTCCCGCCGGTCCCATGCCGGTGGTGCTCTCCGGAGAAGCGGGGGGAACCATGGTGCACGAAGCGGTGGGGCACGGTCTGGAGGCGGACATCGTCCAGAAGGATTATTCCGTCTACCGGGGGCGGATCGGGGAAAGCGTGGCCTCCTGCGGTGTGACCCTCGTGGACGACGCCACTCTGGGGGGCGGGGCCTACGGGAGTTTCTCCGTGGACGACGAAGGCACTCCTGCGGCGCGGACAGTCCTCATCGAAGAAGGTGTGCTCAAAGGATATCTCACGGATGTCGAATCGGCCCTTGCCGGGGACCTGCCCCTTTCCGGAAACGGAAGGAGGGAATCCTATCGGCATCTGCCGCAGCCGCGTATGAGCAACACCTACATTCTTCCGGGAAAGAGTTCCCCCGAGGATATCGTTGCTCAGGCGGAACGGGGCCTCTTTGTGAAGAAACTCGGAGGAGGCGAAGTGAACCCTACCTCTGGAGACTTTGTCTTTCACGTGACGGAGGGATATCTCATCGAAAAAGGGCGCGTGGGCAAGCCTGTCCGTGGGGCCGTCCTCACGGGAAACGGTCCTCAGGTGCTGCAGGATATTCTCGCGGTAGGGAATGACCTTTTCTTTCTTCCGGGAACCTGTGGAAAGGGTGGACAGGGTGTTCCCGTGACGGACGGACAGCCCACGCTTCTTCTCAGGGAAATCACGGTGGGAGGCAGCGACGTCGATCATGGCGCGGACTAAGAACGGGAAAGCGAATGGAGAAGAACCGGCACTGTCGCCTCTCGCTCCCGAGGGCGGCGGAGGCGGCGTGGTCCGCAAAAGGAGCGCGAAGCGTTCCGGGGATATCCTTCCGCCCTTTCTCGGAATGACCTTTTCCCTTCTTGCGCTTCTGTCGTTTCTCTATCTTCTCGCGACGATCCTCACGCCGTGGACGGGAGTGTGGGGGCGGAACTGCGCGGCGTTCCTTCTCTCCAGCCTCGGCGGAGGCAGCGTCTTCCTCCTTTTTTTCGGGATCTACCTAGCTGGAGCATCGCTCGTGGAGCGCCCCGTGCCGAAACCCTTCCGCCAGTTCGGGGGGACGGCGGTACTTTACGCTGCTGTCGCCATGTTGCTGGGCTTGCAGCGTCTGCTTGGTTTTCGGATCTCCCTGCGCCAGTTCGCGCCAGGAATCGTCGGCGAGACCCTTGCGGAATTTCTCGTGACCAACCTCGGTCCCGCCGGAACGGTGCTCGTCGGACTGGGACTTTTGCTTTCCTCGCTCATCCTGTACGGCTGTTTCGACCCGGAAAAGCTCGGGGGGATCCTGCTCCGCCTCAAGGCCGTTTTTTCTCTGGTCACTCTTCGGAAAAAGAGTGAGCTTCCCGTTCCCGAAGTTGCTCTCCCATCCCCTGAAGAGTTCTCTCTTTCGCCGGACGGGGACAAGGTCCCGGAACAGGGTGTTTCCGCCCTGTCCGAAGAGGCCGGGACGTCTTCGCCGGCGTTCCTGTCCCGTGAAAACGGCTCCGGTGGGGAGGCGCCTTGTCTTGTCCTCTCTGGAGGATTCGCCGCTGACGATTCCGAAGAGCCCGCCGGGGAAGAGAATGGATCGGTGCTTCGAAGGCCTTGTAACGCGGCCCGAACGGTATCGGCGCCTCTGCAACGGGTCGAGGAGGAACGGAACGATTCCGGCTTCGAGGTGGAAGGGGCCGAACGGCATCGGCCGCCGACAGCGGAGGAAAGCAAACCCTGCGAAACGGGACGTCACGAATTTGTTTCTGAGGAAACGCCGCTCGCCACCGATCCTCTCGAACAGCTTCTGGCGATTGAGGAAGAACACTCCTGCACTGACGGGGAGGACGATTTCGTCCTCCCCGGAGAGAAGGACGGAAGAACGTTTCCGGCTCCCCTGGAGGTGCTGGGTCCCCGGGAGGAACCTCTCCGGGAGATCACGGAGGAGCAGATTGCCTCTCAGGGAGAGCGTATCATCCGCACTCTCGGAGAGTTCGGAGTCGAGGCGGCACTGGCGGAGACCGTGGTGGGGCCTACGGTGATCCAGTTTCGCCTTCAGCTCGCTCCGGGCATCAAGGTAAGCCGAGTGGCGGGGCTCGCGAACGACCTCGCTGTCGGGCTCGCCGTACCGAGTCTCCGCGTGGAGGCTCCCATTCCGGGAAAACCTTACGTCGGGGTGGAAATTCCCAATCCGGAACGAGTCACGGTTCTGCTTCGTTCGCTGCTGGAGGAAGAGCTTTTCCGAAACACCAGGGCGGATCTTCCACTCCCCGTGGGTGTGAGTGTCGATGGCCGCCCCATGGTGATGTCCCTTGAGGACATGCCCCACCTTCTCGTGGCGGGAACCACCGGTTCCGGAAAGAGCGTTTTCATCTCGAGCTGTCTCATCGGACTCACCTTTCTCCGACGCCCGGAGGAGCTGCGCCTCATTCTCGTCGACCCGAAACGGGTGGAGATGACGTTGTACGAGAGGATTCCCCATATCCTCACGCCTCCCGTCGTGGACTCCAAAAAGGCAGTGCATGCCCTTGCCTGGGCGATCCGGGAGATGGAGCGCCGGTACGAAGTGTTTGCCCGGGCCAGGGTGCGGCATCTCAAGGCGTACAATGCCAAGACCCTTCCCAAGGACCGGCTTCCGCATGTGGTCATCGTGGTAGATGAGCTGGCGGATCTCATGATGACCGCACCGAAGGATGTGGAGGATTACATCTGCCGCCTGGCGCAGAAGGCGAGGGCCACGGGAATTCACCTCATTCTGGCCACGCAGCGTCCGTCGGTGAACGTCATCACGGGACTCATCAAGGCGAACATTCCTGCTCGAGTGGCCTTCACACTGCCGACCCAAGCGGATTCGAGGACGATTCTCGACGTGAGTGGCGCGGAGCGGCTTCTCGGAAAGGGAGACATGCTGCTGCTCACCTCCCGTTTTCCCAAACCCCTGCGCTGTCAGGCCACGTGGATCGAGGAGAAATATATCGCCCAGTACGTGGAATATCTAGTCGCGCTTTTCGGAGAACCCGCCTACGTGGACATTACTGCTCAGGAAGACTCCGGCTTCGGAGAGGGGACACTCTCCGCGGACGATCCCCTGCTGGAGGAATCGGTCCGTATTGTTCTGGAAACAGGCATCGCCTCGGCGAGTCGCCTGCAGCGCCAGCTCCGGGTCGGGTTCACGCGCGCTTCCCGGTTGGTGGACACGATGGAGCAGATGGGTATCGTGGGCCCTCCGGACGGAGCGAGACCCCGGGAGATTCTTGTGGACGAGGACCGGGCGGAGGAGATTCTCGCCTCTCTCTCTTCGAAGGGGGAGCGGAACGGAGCGCTTTACGGGGAAGGAATCTAGGTGCCCATGGAGAGCGCATTGCACTTTCCCCAGATGTCCGTGGACTACAAGGGACAAAGGGACACGGTGTCGAAAGAGACGCTCCTCCTCGTTGCGGGAGGGCGCTTCCCCGAACCGGACTGGTTGTACCGTCTTGCCGGAGCATGTCGTGTGTGGAGCGTCGATCGCGGTGCCATGGCCTGCTTCGAGGCGGGTGTCGTGCCGGAAAGATATGTGGGAGATGCGGACAGTTGCAGCGAGGCGGTGCTGGAGGAATTACGAAAACGCGACGTTCCTCTGTGCATGCATCCTTCGGAGAAAGAGTGGACGGATCTCCAGCTCGCCTTTCTCGAAGCGCGACATCGTTTTGGCGGTGACGTTCGTGTTCTTGTGACGGGGATTTGGGGAGGCCGGTTCGATCATGCCTGGAGTGCCTGGTTTTCCGTTCTGTGGGCCGAACGGCAGCACGTAGATGTCGCGGCCTTTGCGGACGAGCGGGAGATCTGCGTGTTTTTGAAGGCACCCGCTGAAGCGGACCTGCGCTTCCGCGTTCCTCCCGGGGCGGTGTCCCTTCTTCCTTTGACTCCGGAGTGCTCGGAGGTGAGCATTTCCCGCGTTCGCTGGCCTTTGGCGAATGTCCGTCTCAAGAGCGCCGTTCCCTATGCGATCAGCAACCGCGCTCTGGACGGAGAAACCTGTGAAATCCGGGTCGGACGAGGGACGCTGGGTGTTCACGTTTCCTGGTTCGCCACCGACCCGGAAAAGGAGATGAAGAAAGAGAAAAGCGGGCCGTGCTAAACGGCCCGCTTCACTCTACCGGAACGGAGACATTTGGTGCAGATACGCAACTTCTGCGATTCGCCGAATCCCACGTCAACCTTCACGCTCTGGAGATTGACGAGCCAACGCCGTCTCGTATGGCGATTCGAGTGACTGACGTTGTTGCCCGTGGTCGGTCCTCGCCCGCAACACTGACATACCTTCGCCATGACAACCCCTCCTTGATCCTTGCACCGAACAAACAGAGGGATTCTAGCACAGGAAGGCCTTCCGTGCAATGAGATCTTGAACGCCGAGCAAAATCTTGTTGTCGAGTCGCACCGGGTCGGTGATAATGGAGCTTTGAAAGGAGGGACGAACGATGTCCTTTACCGAAGATATGGAGCGGTTGCAGGACGTGACGGTTCGGCTTGAGAAGGAGCAGTTGCCTCTGGAGGAGGCGCTTGCGCTGTTCGAAGAGGGCGTGGCCGTTGTCCGTCGCTGCGAGCGTTTTCTCGGCGAAGCTCGTCAGAAAGTGACCCTTCTCGCTTCCGAAGATGAACGAGAAGGAGAGGATCTGGGTGTCCCCTGGGATCCACTTGAGGAGGAAGAAGACGCATGACATCCTTCGACACGGTGAGAAGTTTTCTTTCTGAAACAAGGGAATACGTGGATTCTGCGTTGGAGGAGCTTTGTTCCACCCCTCCGGAGGACGTGCCCGAACGCCTTTGGGAGGCCATGCGCTATTCTCTTCTGGCGGGAGGAAAACGGTTGCGTCCAGCTCTTTGTCTTGCCGCGGGAGAGCTCTTCGGGGAGGCGAGGGAACGTCTTCTCCCCATGGCGCTGGCGTTCGAGATGGTGCACACCGCGTCACTCATCCACGACGACCTTCCCTGCATGGATGATGATACCCTTCGCCGCGGAAGGCCGACAAACCACGTCGTTTTCGGCGAAGGGCTCGCCCTTCTGGCGGGCGACGCACTTCTCGCGTGGGCTTTCGCCTATCCTGCTGAACATCTGCCCCTTTGCGGTGTGCCTGCTCCGCGCATTGTTCGCGCTCTCGGTGTCTTCGCGGACGCTGTCGGTCCCAGGGGAATCTGCGGAGGGCAGGTTCTCGATTCCGATCCCGCGAGCAGAAAAGATACTGCCGGATTCGTCAGGGAGATTGCGGAGCAGAAAACGGCAACGCTCATTCGGGCTTCTTTGCTTACCGGGGCGCTCCTCGCCGGTGCGGAGGAGACGACATTGCAGCGGCTCTCCGACTATGGGGCGAATTTGGGACTGGCCTTCCAGATTGTGGATGACATTCTGGACGCCACGGCTCCCGTGGAGGAGCTGGGAAAGACCCCGGGCAAGGATGCGGCGCAGGGTAAGACGACCTTCGTGAGTACCTTCGGGTTGGACGGTGCGAAAAAATGTGCTCTCGATGCGACCCGGGAAGCGCAGGCAGCCATCGAAGCCGTCGCGGGAGCGACATTGCTTCGGGATCTTGCAGCCTACCTTGAACACCGGTCCAGGTGATATGGAGACGACGATGTCCATTCTGGAGAGTATTTCCGGCCCGGCGGACGTGCGGAGACTCCGTTCGTCCGCTCTTCCGGATCTGTGCGAGGAGATCCGCGCTCTCATCACCGAGACGGTTCTTCGCAACGGAGGACATTTGGCCTCGTCGCTCGGGGCGGTGGAACTTGTCGTGGCGCTTTTACGGGCGTTCGATTTTTCGAAGGACAAGCTGCTCTTCGATGTGGGGCACCAGGCCTATGCATACAAGATTCTCACCTGTCGCAGGGAGCGTTTTTCCACCCTCCGGACCTGGGATGGCGTTTCGGGGTATCCTAAACGCTCCGAAAGTGTGTTCGATCATTTCGATGTCGGACACAGCAGTACATCCCTTTCCGCGGCGCTGGGGTACGCAAAGGCGAGAGACCTGTTGGGGCAGGACCATTATGTCGTCGCGGTGATCGGCGACGGCTCGCTTCTGAACGGTATGGCCATGGAGGCGCTCAACTGCGCCCGCGAGGCCGACACGAGGGTGCTCTTCATCCTCAACGACAACGAGATGTCCATCAATCGGCGCGTGGGCGGACTCGCGGAGCATCTGGCACGTCTCTCCGTCCATCCCGCCTATCTGAAACTGAAGGAAATGGTGAAGGAGCAGTGCCGTATGCTCCCGAAGGGAGAGAGCCTCGAAAGTGTGCTCGGCAGAGTCAAATCCCAGGTGAAGACCATTCTTCAGCCCTCGAATTTCTTCGAGGATCTGGGGCTCTCTTATTGGGGCCCCTTTGACGGACATGATCCGGAGGAGCTTGAAGACATTCTCCGCCTCGCGAAACTTTATGAAAAACCACTCCTGCTCCATGTGATCACGAAGAAGGGAAAGGGATATCCTGCGGCGGAAAAGGACCCGGCCCGATTTCATGGGATTTCCCCCTCCGCTGCGGGAGGAAGCAGGGGAGAGACGAGCTGGAGCGCCGCCGCCGCGGAGGTGGCGGAGGCGATGGCCGAATCGGATCCGGGCGTGGTCTGCCTCACCGCCGCCATGATGGAAGGGACGAAACTGGCTTCTTTCGCCAAGCGATTTCCCGAGCGCTTCTTCGATGTCGGAATTGCGGAGGAGCACATGGTGACCTTCGCTGCGGGAATGGCTGCGGGAGGTCTGCGCCCCCTGGTCTTCATCTATTCGACCTTTCTCCAGCGCGCCATGGACCAGTTGGTGCACGATACGGCCATGCAGGGATATTCCGTACTCTTTGCCCTGGATAGGGCGGGCCTGGTCGGAGAGGACGGCGAAACGCATCACGGTGTACTTGATGTCGCCTGGTGCAGGGCCGTTCCCGGGCTGACTCTCGCGGCGCCGCGGGACCGCAGGGATTTGGAGTTTCTGTTCTCTTGGGCGCACCGGAACAAAGGGCCTCTTGTCGTGCGCTATCCCCGGGGGTGTGCGCCCGCCGAGATCTGTCGGACTCCCGCGAGTTCCGCCTGTGCCCCCTGGGGGCACGCGGAGATTCTCTTCGAGGGAACCGAGTGGGCCTGTCTCGGGTTCGGGAGCACCATTCCGCTTCTCCTTGAGGCCCGCGCTCTTGCGGAAGAACGGAACATTCCGATGCCCACCGTGGTGGATCTGCGCTTTCTCAAACCTCTGGACGAAGCCCTGCTTCAGGACGTGCTTGCGCGGCACCGTCTGGCCGTGGTGGCGGAAGAAGGATCTCTGGCGGGAGGCATCGGCGAGGCCGTGGCGGAGCTGGCTGGAAGGCTCGAAAACGGGGCGAAGGTGCGACGTCTCGGCGTTCCCGATGCGTACATTCCTCAGGGGACACCGAAGGAGCAGCGACAGTACTGCGGTCTCACGGCGGAGAACGTGCTGGGGCTCTTTTATGGCTGATCGGGACGAGGGGGAAGATCTCACGTTTTCGCAAGTGCGGCATCTTGCTGCACCGTCCAGGATGCGCCTCGATCTCGTTCTCGTGAAGAACGGTGTGGTCGCCACGCGGAGCCTGGCCCAGAGTCTCATCGATGAAGGAAGAATTTTCGTGGATGGGCTGGTCGCCACCAAGGCGGCGACGCTCGTGGATCCGGGAAGAAAGATAGAGCTTCGCTGCGAGGAACGCCGATGGGCCAGTCGGGGAGCCTATAAATTGCTCAGAGGACTGGATACCTTCGGTGTTTCTCCGGAGAAGAAGGTTTGCATGGATGTGGGCGCCTCCACGGGAGGATTTTCGGACGTACTCCTGGAACGAGGGGCGGAGAAAATCTATGCGGTGGATGTGGGGTACGGGCAGCTCGCCTGGCGCCTCCGCAACGATCCCCGTGTGGTCGTCATGGAGAGGACCAACGCACGCCATCTTTTGCCGGAACAGTTTTCCGAGACCATGGATCTCATCGTTTCCGACGCGTCCTTCATTTCGCTGCGTCTGTTGCTGCCGCCTCTCGAGAACCTGCTCTCTCCCTCGGGCGAGATGGTTGTTCTCGTGAAGCCTCAGTTCGAAGCAGGAAGAGAGCGCATCGGGAAAAAGGGTGTCGTACGGGATCCTCGTGTTCACGAGGCGGTTCTCCTGGAGTTTCGGGACTTTGTTCATACATCGCTGCGGCTTTTTCTGCACGGGGTGGATTTTTCACCCCTGCGGGGGCCCCAGGGCAACATCGAATTTCTCGCACATCTCTCCTTCTCCGAACCAGCCCGTCCGCCGGACGACGCGGATCTTGCCCGGGTTGTCCGAGAAGGGCATGCCCGTACGGAAGATTCTTCCGAAACGCAGTGTGGAAGGGCAAAGGGTTCGACGACTCCTCCAGGATGATCCGAAAGGTGGAAACGGTGACATGAACAGACGTGTGGGGCTCATGGTGAACACCCAGAAGAAAACGGCACTCGTTATTGCACAGCGGTTGATTCTCTGGGGGCAGCGTGAGGAAGTCAACTTTCTCGCGCCTCCTTACGAGGCCTCGCTTCTCGGTATTCCCGGCGTCTCCGATCAGGAATGGCGGGACAGCGTCGATTTCGCCGTCGTGATCGGCGGAGACGGTACGTTTTTGAGAGCCGTTCGCTACGTGTTGGGCTGCGACATTCCCCTTTTCGGCATCAATGCGGGAAAACTCGGGTTTCTTGCGATTGGGAATCCGGAGACTGCCGAGGCGGATGTGTCCGCGATTCTCCGGGGAGAACACGAGGTGCAACATCGCCGTCTCATTGAAGGAAAGGTGTGGCGCGGAAGTGGTGGAGATGCCTCACGGGGCGCTCCCGTCCATGTTCTTTATGCGCTGAACGATCTGGTCATCACCAAGGGTGCGTTCGCAAGGCTCATCTATCTGCAGATTTTCGTGGGAGGGCGACACCTCAACACCTTCCCCTCGGACGGAATGATCATCTCTACTCCGACGGGGTCCACGGCCTATGCGCTTTCCGCGGGAGGCCCCATCGTTCCTCCCCACGTGCCGTGCATGCTCCTTGTCCCCATCTGCGCGCATACGCTGTACGCGCGCCCTCTTGTGCTGGGCGAGCACGACACGGCTTCCTTCGTGGCCCTGGGCGAACACCGGGAACTCATGCTCACTCAGGACGGACAGCTCGGATACGAGATCCTTCCCGGAGACAGAGTCGACGTCTCGCTCTCGAAAGACAAGACGATTTCCACCATTTCCCTTCCTCACAGAGATTATTACGCCCTCCTCCAGGAGAAGTTCCAATGGGGGAGAAGCGCCATGGATGGTCCTTCGGGGACGGAGGGATTCTGAATCATGCTGGAGGAGCTCCACGTGCGCCATGTGGGTGGAATCGCCTCGGCGGTGCTGCGGTTCCGATCCGGATTCATCGCCATCACCGGCGAGAGCGGTGCGGGGAAGAGCAGTCTCGTACGGGCGCTGGAATTCGTCTCGGGGAAGAGAGCCCAGACCTCCATCATTCGGGTGGGCAAGGAGGAAGCGGAGGTACAGGCTCTTCTCGCCATGGACCGGATCGAGGGATTGCCCGAGGAATGTCGTCCCCAGGAAGGAACACTCGTGGTCCGTCGCGTACTCTCCCGTAGCGGGCGGGGAAAGAGCTACATCCAGGGGAACCCGGTACCGCTGCATCTTCTCGCCCGATCCCTCGAAGGCACCGTCGAAATTCAAAGCCAGTTCGCCCACCTGAATCTTCTCGATTCGGGACAACAGATGGAAATGCTGGATGTCTTCGGCGGGCAGGAAATTCTGGAGATTCGCCGAGCACTGGGGCGAACCATCGCGGAGGCGCTGGACGGGGAACGGGAAATTGCGCTCATCCGACAGCGCAGAGCCGAACTGGAGGAGCGATACGAAAATCTTGAGGAACTGACCCGCCAGGTAGGGCGCCTCGGAATCGTGCCGGATGCAGAAGAGCAGTGGAACGGGGAACTGATATCTCTCGGAGAAAAACTCAAGAGAGCGGTGCGACTTCAGACGGCAGTGGAGGTGCTCTGGGGGAACGCTTCCGACGCGGGAATTCTGGCAAAGCTGGAAGATCTCTTTCGGGAACTTCCGGAATTGACCGAAGAGCGGGAGGACCTTTCTGTCCTGGCCTCGGGCAATGAAGCACTGGAGCGCCTGCAGTCTCTCGGTGCGGCGCTTCGGAACGCCCTTGGGGAGCGTACTCCGGAGGAATTGGAGCACGAGGCGGATGTTCTGGAGAGTCGGATCGGAGCGCTCCGGAAACTCAAGCGCCAGTTCCGGGTCGCTACCGCAGAGGAGTTGCTGGATCGTTGTGCCGCGGCAAAGGGCGATCTGGCCTGGCTCGAATCCAGCCGGGAAGAGCTTGAACAGCTTCGTAAAAAACAGGAGCAGCTTCGCCGTGATGCGGGACGCCTTGCAATGCAATTACGCCGCCTTCGTAGTGCGGCCGCGTCTGACCTGGAAAAACGGATCAACGCGGTTCTCGATGAACTTGCCATGGAGGGAACGACCTTTTCCGTTCGGCTTCATTTTCTGGATAAGGTGCGCTCCAGTGGCGCGGAAGAAGTCGCCTTCGCCCTGGCGGTGGGAGGTGCCGAGGCGGGACCGGTGAACAAGGTCGCCTCCGGCGGCGAGTTGAGCCGCCTCTTGCTGGCCCTTCAGCTTTCCCTTCCCCAGGAGCGCCTTCCCTCTGCGCTTGTCTTCGACGAGGTGGAAGCGGGCCTCGGCGGAAGGGCGGCGCTGCTTGCCGGATACAAGCTCAAGGACCTCTCCGAAAAATGCCAGGTCCTTCTGATCACCCATGAGGCGACGATCGCCGCCCTGGCCACCCAACACTTCGTGGTCACCCGGGAGGGAGATCAGACGTTTGTGAACGAAGTGGAGGGTGAGATCCGGGTGCGTGAGATCGCCCGAATGCTCTCGGGAGACGCCGATTCCCCCGAGGCATGCGCCCATGCGCGGCGACTTCTCGAGGGAAACGGCACTACGAATGGAGCGGAAACGGCAGCGTTTCGTCCCAGTGCTCAATAAACGGGGATGCCTCACCCTTCAGGATAGCCGTAAAGGCCGCCAATGCTTTTCGGGCATCCCCCAGTGGATAGGGGAAGGCGTTCCAGTGTTCACTGTCCTCTCCGTCGTGGTTCGGGATGACGTTGCCGAAACGCGGGGCGAGACAGATCTCTTTCAGCGCGCTTCCTGCTCGGCGCTCCACCTCTTCAAGGTCGGGAAGAGAGAGAATTCCCTTCTGCCGTTGCATGCGCCGGAGAAGTTTCCTTCTCATGACGTCCGTGACGAATTTCTGCAGGTTCACGCCGCTCTCCGGGCTGCCCAGGAAACGAATCTCCTCAAGGCAAAAGGGTGACAGAAAGGCACACGTCACGGAAATCCCCTCTTCCGTGGCCAGACTGAGGAGCTGCTCGCCAACGAAAGGGTTGCCCTCGAAGAGAAGGCGTTTTGTTCGGAGTGTCGCCTTGAGTTCCGCCGCGTCGAGGCCCTGGAGATCCCCTCGAACCTCGAAGACGTGGAAGCCCTGTCTTTCGCCCATGTGCTCAATCGTTTCCCGTGAGCGGAAATGATAATCTACGCCGTTGCGTTCACCCGGACGGGGTGAACGGCTGTTGTAGAGGACAAGGGGTTCCAGTTCCGCCGCAAGACGCGGATGGAACGTTTTGAACGCCGTAATCAGCGGGCCCTTCCCTACACAGGAGGGACCCGCGAGAATCACCAGACCCTGCATGTCTACCACCTCCTCGGAAAAGACCATACTCCCCGCACCGTGGTACGGTCAACAGGTGTGATCCGGCATTTCCGGATCACTGGGGATGATTCCCTCCTCTTTCGGAGAGACGACAAAAATTTGACGAATATTGACGAAGCATGTCCGTGCGAGATATACTTGCCCAAAGGGGAGAAAACGATGGAATACACCGTGGTCGCACAGAACCGGAAGGCTAGGTTCGATTTTCACATTCTCGAAACGTTCGAAGCAGGGATCGTTCTCACAGGAACGGAGATAAAATCCGTGCGGGCCGGCAAGGCGAACCTGAGGGAAGGGTATGTCCGTATAGACGGGGGGGAGCTTTGGCTTGTGAACGTGCACATTTCTCCCTACGAACAGGGGACGCACTACAACCACGAACCTCTTCGGCGGAGAAAACTGCTCATGACACGCCAGGAGATCCGACGTCTCGCGAGCAAGGTACAGGAAAAGGGATTGACTCTTATCCCCCTGCGCATGTATATTAAAGAGTCCCGATGGGCCAAGATCGAAATCGCCCTCGCGAAGGGAAAACAAGCGCACGACAAGCGTGATGCCGTCGCCGAGCGGGATGCGAATCGGGATATGGCCAGGGCTGTTCGCCGGAATCGGGAAGAGTGAGAAAGGGGGCGTACGGTTTCGACGGCAGGTTGGAGGGTCTGGAGGAGCAGGCCGAGGTGCCGTGACCTCGCTAAACTGCGGCAAAAACAATAATTGCCAACGATAACTTCGCACTGGCTGCTTAAGGTGTAGCCACGTTTCCTTCTTTCGCACCGCTGGGAGGAAGAGGAACGTCACAAACAGCGGTTGCTCCGGGAAGCCCGTTTCCGTCTTTCCGGCTAAGATCAGGAGACTTGGAGTCGGCTATCCCGCCTTCGGGAGAGACGGCTCGACATTAAAACGAAGGATAAGCCTGTAGCCGCCACCATGGCTGGCCCCTGTCGGACCGGGGTTCGATTCCCCGCGCCTCCACCATTTAGAAAAGACAAACCCGTCTCTCTGGGGTCATTCTCCGGGGTGACGGGTTTTCGTGTTCCCCTTGTTTCTAAAGGGTTTGCGCCCGTTTCACATCTTTCCTAAGCACCTCTCCGCACCATCGATTCCCCCATCTCCCAGCTTTTTTCTCTGTTTGGTCCCTGATAGGGAATCTCTGAAAAACTCCGCGCCAATGGCCAGTGGTTACGCCCGTGAGCCGACTTTTGCGGTCTTATCCGGACGAAAGCGTTTGACAATCGGCCCGTGCCTAAATATATTAACATTAGAGGATATTTTAGGTTGGGGAAGCTGTGCCGTATCCTTTTTTCGCCTCTGGCGTGGCTATTAACCCAATCGCCCATGAGGAGCTAGAGAAATGGCTGAGCTTGAGGACTGCTGGTTACCAGTGGTCGAGATATGCAAATACGTCAGGGTCAGCAGTGATATCGTGTATCGCTGGATTGACAAGCATGCGATGCCCGCCCATCGCATGGGCCGTCTTTGGAAGTTCAAAAAAGAACAGGTCGATGCTTGGGTCGAGGCTGGCGGCGCGGCGGACAAGAGCAGACAGGATCAAGCTGAATGAGCAGGAAGAACGGAAATAATAATTCAGTCGATCTGGATATCGGGACCCTCTCCGGGCATCTCTGGGAGGCGGCCAATATCCTGCGTGGGCCTGTCGACGCGGCCGATTTCAAGACCTACCTCTTTCCGCTGCTGTTCTTCAAGCGGCTCTCCGACGTTTATGACGAGGAGTATGCCGTGGCACTGGAAGAGTCCGACGGCGACGTAGAATTTGCCCAGTTCCCCGAGAACCACCGGTTCCAGGTTCCGGAGGGCTGCCAC
>NZ_JARKPW010000122.1:0-1512 GCF_029975095.1 Aminiphilus sp. | reverse complement strand
ATGATTTCCGCCACTTGTGGGACTTTGTCGAGGCCCACGGACTTCAGCGCTCCGGGTTCACCCTCCTCACGCCCCTGCCCGGAACCGAGCTCTATGAAAAAGACAAGGCACGCCTCCAGGGGCTCCCGTGGGCCGATTTCGATATGCACCATCTGCTCTGGGAGCCGAAACTCGGCGCGGAGCGCTTCTGCGAGTTATATGCGGAGACGTGGCGGCGCTCCATTCTGAACACCTCGGGAGACAAGAAGCTCACCGACTGGCTGCGCCAGGTGCGCCCTCTCCAGATCCCTTACATGATCAAGGTTATGCGCCGCACCCAGGCGATGATGAAACCGGAGACCTATCTCCGTGACTACAACGCTACGCGCGGGCGCGTGTCGACCGGCGGGGCGGGCGCCGATTCGGCCGGCTGCCCCCCTTGCGGACGGTCCGCATGAGCGTACATGCCGCCCCTCCGCGACTCCTACTCGTCTATCCCGCCACCCACAGCCTGGGCTGGGCGCGGAACTACCAACTGCCGTCCCTCTCCCTGAAGCAGGTCGCCGCCGCCACCCCCCTGTCATGGCATGTGACCCTGGCAGACGAGGTGCACGACACCGTACCCTTTGACGAAAAGTTCACCCTGGTGGGCATCACCGCCATGACCCACCAGGCGGTGCGAGCGTATGAAATTGCCGACGAATTCCGAAGCCGCGGAGTCCCGGTGGTGCTGGGCGGAATTCATCCGACAGTCCTCCCCGAAGAGGCGGCAAAGCATGCGGACGCAGTGGTCGTCGGCGAGGCGGAGCCGGTCTGGGAAACGCTCCTGGACGACCTGCTGTCCGGACGCCTCAAGCCCGTCTACCGCGCTCCCATCCCAACGGGAAACCGTCTTTCCGTCCCCTGGGAACGCCGGGATATCTTCAACGGCAGACGCTACCTCACCACGCAGACCCTCCAGGCCAGCCGGGGATGCCCCTACTCGTGCCCCTTCTGCATCGTCACCAACTACTTCGGCAGCTCCTTCCGCTACCGGGATACCGATGACGTGCTCGCGGAGCTGGCGACCTTCGACCGGAAGCTGACGGTGTTCCTGGATGACAACCTGCTGGGAGATCCGCTCCGGGCGAAGCCCATCCTGGCGGGAATGAAGGGAATGGGACTGAAGTGGGGAGGACAGGCGAACCTTCGTTTCGCCGAGGATCCGGAACTGGTGCGCCTGGTGGCGGAATCGGGCTGCATCGGCATCTTCGTCGGCATCGAATCCGTGACCGGCGCCCACGCCAACCACCCCAAGACCGGGAGCAGATCTTCCCAGGAAGATCTGGTGAAAAGAATCCGCGACGCGGGAATCGTGGTGGAGGCATCCATCATCTTCGGCTTCGACGACCACGACGAGGGCATCTTCGAAGCCACGGCCCGGTTCCTGGAACGATGCTCCCCGAGCCTCACCACCTACCATCTCCTTACCCCGTACCCGGGCACCGCCCTCTTCAACAGCTTCGACGAGGAAGGCCGCCTCCTGCATAAGGA
>NZ_JARKPW010000116.1:0-18361 GCF_029975095.1 Aminiphilus sp. | reverse complement strand
TGAAGCGCTCGACGACTGCCGGATCCGGAAAGGGCAAAAGATGGTCATCAATAGCTTTGGAGCGGGCATGACCTACGGTGCGATTCTCCTGGAAGTGTGAGGTGAAGGGTGATGCGATTCTCCACGAGACTGAACGAGCTGCTTCGTATTGACTATCCCATCCTCCAGGGAGGCATGGCCTGGGTCGCGGATGCCCAGCTTGCGGCTGCGGTGAGCAACGGAGGCGGTCTCGGCATCATTGCCGCGGCGAACGTGCCGCCGGAGATTCTGGACCAGGAACTCGTCAAGATTCGTACGCTCACGGACAAACCCTTTGGACTGAACATCATGCTCCTCTCTCCGACGGCCGAGGACGCATTGCTTCTCGCGGAACGACACAAGGTGCCCGTGGTCACCACCGGAGCAGGCGCTCCCGGGAAAATCATCGACCGCCTGAAGCCGTCGGGAACCGTGGTCATTCCCGTGATCGCCTCGGTGGCGCACGCGAAGAGAGTGGTCAAACAGGGGGCGGACGCTGTGGTCGCGGAAGGCTCGGAATCGGGAGGACACATCGGCGAAACCTCCACCATGTCCCTGGTGCCGCAAGTGGTGGACGCCGTCTCCGTGCCCGTGATTGCCGCGGGAGGTATCGCGGACGGCCGCGGAATCGCTGCCGCATTGGCCCTCGGCGCAGAGGGTGTACAGGTGGGGACTCGTTTTGTCTGTGCCGCCGAGTGCACGGCCCACGAAAACTACAAGGAGATGCTCCTCAAGGCGGGAGACCGGAGCACGACGGTGACAGGGCGTCCCACGGGGCATCCCGTCCGCTGCCTGAAAAACAAACTTTCCCAGGCGTTCGAGGAATTGGAGAGAACCTCCGCCGGCCTGGAGGAGTTTGAGCGCCTCGGGGCGGGGCGTCTGCGCAAGGCCGTCGTGGAGGGTGATGTGGAATGGGGATCCGTCATGGCCGGGCAGGTCGCGGGCCTGGTGAAGGACGTGAAGCCTGCCGGGCAGATCATTGAAGAGATGTTCGAACAGGCTCGTGAGGTTTTGGGGCGTCTGGCTCGTTGATGTTTCGAGGTTCTGAAGGAGAGACGGGAGGTCGATCATGAAATACGCGTTTCTTTTCCCCGGGCAAGGCGCACAGGAGGTCGGCATGGGGAAAACGCTCTTGGAGGAATTTGCCGCGGCACGCCGGGTGTTCGAGGTTGCCGATGGTGCTTTGGGGTTTCCTCTGAGCGACATGATCCTCAACGGGCCGGAAAGCGAACTGCAGAAGACGGAGTTCACGCAGCCCGCCATCATGACCGTGGGGATCGCCCTGCATTCCGTTCTCGTCGAGGAATTGGGTGTTACGCCAGCTCCGATTTGCGCTGCGGGACACAGTCTCGGCGAGTATACCGCACATGTCGCCGCGGGAACGCTCGCCCTTGAGGATGCGGTGCGGCTCGTGCATCTTCGGGGAAAGCTCATGCAGGAAGCGGTGCCTCTCGGTGTGGGTGCCATGGCGGCCATTATGGGCCTTTCCGCGGAGGAAACGGAAGCCGCCTGTCGCGAAATCTCCGATGAGGGCCGGGTCTGTGAGGCCGCGAACTACAACGCACCGAACCAGACGGTGATCTCCGGACACCGGGAAGCGGTGGACGAAGCGGTAAAACGGGCAAAAGAGCGGGGAGCGAAAAAAGCGATTCCCCTCAAAGTGAGCGCTCCGTTCCACTGCTCTTTGATGAAACCTATGGCGCGTATGCTCCAGAGCGCGTTCAAGGAAGTTTCCTGGCATCGCCCTTCCTGTCCCATCGTGGCGAATGTGAACGCTGAACCTGTGGAGGAGCTGCACGCCGTAAGGGATGCACTGTATCGGCAGACCTTCAACCCCGTGAGATGGGTCGCATCGATTCATACGATGGAACGCCTCGGTGTGGAAACCTTTATTGAATTCGGTCCGGGGAATGTGCTTTCAGGTCTCGTCAAGCGGACCCTTGAAAACGCGACCACTTTGAATGTGCGGGATTCCGGCGAGTGTCGCGCCCTCGCCGAACTTCTGAAGGGAGGGCGATGACGTGGAAAAACGGCCGGAATCGTCTTCTTCCGAAGCGTCTCCGAAGGTTGTTCTCGTCACGGGAGGTGCCCGTGGGATAGGTAGGGCGATTTCCCTGGAGATGGCTCGTCGTGGATTTTCCGTGGCGGTCAACTACAATGCCTCCGCAGGGCCTGCGGAGGAGCTTGTCCGAAACGCCGGCGAGATGGGAGTGCGCATTGCCGCCTACCAGGCGAACGTCACCGACGCGGCGCAGGCAAAAAAACTCTTCGCGGAGATCAAGGCTGATCTGGGCCCCGTGGACATTCTCGTGAACAACGCGGGCATTACCAGGGACACGCTTCTGTTGCGCATGAAGGACGACGACTGGGATGCGGTTCTCGAGACGAACCTTCGCTCCGTCTTCCTGTGCACCCGCGAAGCCCTTCGGGATATGAGCAGAAACCGTTGGGGGAGGATCATCTCCATCAGTTCCGTCATCGGGCTCGTCGGCAACATTGGACAGGCGAATTATGCCGCCTCCAAGGCGGCGATTCTGGGTTTCACGAAAAGCGTCGCCCGGGAATACGGGGGAAGAAACATCACGGTGAACGCCGTGGCTCCCGGATTCATCGGGACGGATATGACCGCGTCCCTGGGGGAGGACCTCAAGCGGGAAATGCTGCAGCGTATTCCCCTCGGAAGGGCGGGAACGCCGGAGGATGTGGCGAGAGTGGTGGCGTTTCTCGCCTCCGAGGATGCCGCGTACGTCACCGGACAGGTCATTGCCGTTGACGGCGGAATGACCATGTGCTGAGATGGTAGAAAAGGAGGTGAACGAGATGAACATGGAGGAAGTCAGAACCCGTCTCAAGGAAATCGTCGTAGATCGCCTGGATTGTGAAGAAGGGCAGATTACTCCCGAGGCCTCTTTTGTGGAGGATCTTGGTGCGGATTCTCTCGATATCGTCGAGCTGATCATGGGTATCGAAGAAGAGTTCGATATCGAAATCCCCGACGAGGACGCAGAAAAGCTCACCAATGTCGGTGAGGCGATGGAGTACATCAAGAACAAGCTCGGAGTCGAGGAATAGAGAGAAGCAATCCCCCCGAGAGATCCGTACGATGTGCCGCTCTCTCGGGGGGACTTTGGCGGATGTACGAACATAGAGCATTCTGAAAACAGGAATGCGAAGGAGTGACTCGGATTGAGGAGAGTCGTTGTCACCGGTTTGGGTGTAGTGAGTCCTATCGGACACGGGCGAGAAAACTACTGGCGGGCTCTCTGCGAGGGGAGGAGCGGCGTCGGTCCCATCACGCTGTTCAATAGGGAGAATTTTCCCGTGCGCATTGCGGCGGAGGTCAAGGAATACAATCCCGAGCTCTATATGGAGCGCAAGGAGATCCGGAGAACGGACCGGGTCATTCAGTTCGCCGTCGGAGCGGCGGAAATGGCCATCAACGATGCGCGCCTCGACGTGAAGAGTCTGGATCCTTATAAATTCGGCGTCTATGTGGGGAGTGCCGAGGGCGGCATCACCACTACCAACGAGGGATACAAGGATCTCACTGAAAAAGGTCCTTCCAGGGTGAGTCCCTTTTTCATTCCCATGATGATCAGCAACATGCCCGCGGCATATGTGGCTATCCGCTACGGTGCCAAGGGTCCCAACATTTGTGTCGTCACGGCGTGCGCCACGGCGAACAACACCGTTGCCGAGGCCTATCATGCCATGCGTCGGGGCGAGGCGGACGTCATTCTCGCCGGCGGCGCTGAGGCGGGGATCACACCCATCTGCGTCGCGGGCTTCGCCGCCATCAAGGCCCTCTCCACGAAGAACGACGACCCCGAACACGCGTCGAGGCCCTTCGACGTACAGCGGGACGGGTTCGTCCTCGGGGAGGGCGCGGGAGTTCTCGTGCTGGAAGAACTCGAACACGCCAAGGCACGGAATGCCACCATCCTGGCGGAGATCGTCGGCGTGGGGGCATCCTGCGACGCCTATCACATCACGGCGCCGAGTCCGGACGGAGAGGGAGCCATAAGGGCCATGCAGCTCGCTCTCGAAAGCGCCGGATGGTCGCCGGAACAGGTGGATCTCATCAATGCCCACGGCACGTCCACACCCTTGAACGACAGGACCGAGGCATTGGCTATCTCCCGAGTTTTCGGGGAGAGAAACGAAAACGTTCTCGTCAACTCCACGAAGTCCATGGTCGGGCACGGCCTGGGCGCTGCAGGGGCTCTTGAGGCCATTGCGGGCATCCAGTCCCTCGTCGAGGGGATCGTGCATCCCACGGTCAACCTGGAGGAACAGGATCCGGAGTGCCCTGTCCACGTCGTCGGCAAAAATGCCGTGCGAAAGGACGTGAAGCGCTTCCTCTCCAACAGTTTCGGCTTTGGCGGCCACAACTGCGTGCTCGCCTTCTCCCGCTACATGGACTAAAACGAATGTACGCCGACGGAACCCGTGACGACTGGTGGCTGAGAGGGCTCGATGCCTTTCAGGACCAGCTTGGCCACCGTTTCCGGAAGACAGAACTTCTTGTGGAGGCGCTTACACATGCCTCTTTCGCCCATGAGGCAGGGGTGGCTTTCTGGAACGAGCGGCTTGAATATCTTGGGGATGCGGTGCTTGAATTGACCGTTTCCGAGATTTTGTACGACGAGTTCCCCCGGTGGAACGAGGGAGAACTCACGAAGGAGCGCGCTCGGATCGTCTGTGAAAGGACCCTTGCCCAATGGGGGATGAAGATGCGGATTCCTCACCTCCTTCGGCTCGGGAGAGGGTTGCAGCGCCAGGGGGGGAGGGAGAATCCCTCTATCTGTGCGGATGCTTCGGAGGCGGTCTTCGGCGCCGTCTTCCTCGACGGGGAATACGCGGCGGCACAACAGGTGATCCGGCGGTTTCTCGTCGTTCTACGAACACTGGAAGTCGAGGAGACCATCGATCCCAAATCGAAACTCCAAATCCTTTTCGCGGAACGTCGCGTCACGGATTACGGCTACCATCTCCTCGGCATGTCAGGGCCGGAACATGCCCCCCTTTTCGAGGTGGAAGTACGTGCCGGAGGGATGTCCTTCGGAAAGGGACAGGGTGCATCAAGAAGGGACGCGGAATGGAACGCTGCGCGGAACACACTGCGGATGCTTCTCCGGCGTTCGCCCCAGGGGCCGTATTCGAGCGTGAAATGAAACGAGCGAAAAACACCTTGTTTTTGAAAGGGCAAAGGAAAGGACACGGCATATCCGGTCCTTTCCTTTGCCCTTTTTCGTCGTCCTCGCGTTTTTTCCCGAGACATGAATCTTGCTCGTTCCGCTCCGCACCGTAGAGGATTCCGGGGGAGGACGACCTTGAAGAAACAGCAGGGCAATCCATGCTTTTGAAAGGAGTACGACCGTGCAAAAGTCCGTCGTGATGCGTCGGCTAAGCGGATGCGTGGGTACTGTGGTGAGTGTATTTTTCGCGGCGACACTCCTCTGGGCCGGAGAATTGCCCTGGATGGAGCACCGGGTTCGCGCCGGAGAGACTCCGGAGAGCATTGCCGGACAGTACGGCTTGGAAGCGGCGGAACTCCTGGCGGCGAACGAACTGGACGAGACCGTGTCCGCTCTCGATGAAGGAATGCTTCTGCTTGTTCCCCGGAACCGCTCCCTGCTTGTGGCAACCCTTGTGGAAGTGCAGCGGAGAAAACTTTTTTCCGAGAAGCTCCCCGGAAACGAGGGAAACGCCGTCGCGCCCGCAACGGACGGAGGACAGGCTTCGACGGCGTTTCCCGGTGCCGTGGCGGGAAGTGCGGTCGGCGCCGGTATGGGTGTGGACGTGGAGGAACCGATACGAGTAGAATCCGCAGAGGAGGAACCACGTTCCACGTCCGGGGATGGCACGTCGGAGTCGTTTCCTTCGCGGGAAGACACTGAGGCAGTGAGCATTCCTCTCGATCAGGGTGTACAATCTCATGGCTCGCGACGGTGGCGGGAGCATGTCGTTGTACGAGGAGAAACGCTCTATGCCCTTTCGAGACGCTATGGCGTTTCGGTGGAAAAAATCGCCTCACTGAACGCTCTGGTTGCCGAGGCCCCGTTGGCCGTGGGCATGACCCTGAGAATCCCCCCGGGAGAAGATCTGGTGATTTCGGTGGATTTTCAGAATGCGGCGGCTTTGTCCCTGGAAACGCCGCCGGTGGCGACGGAAATTCCGCTCTCCGAGACCCCGGCAAAGAGAGAGGCCGAAGGCGGCGAGGAGACGCTCGGTTCGGTTCGCGTGGAAATCTCTTCCGGGATGGCAGCTCCGACAGGCTCGCCTGCGGTGCAACCTCTGTCCTGGCCTGCAATAGGGCGTGTGGTACGCACGTTCGAAGCGGGGCTCCTCGACGCAGGGGCGGAAGCCTCCAGTTCGGGCATTGCCATCGCGTTCTCCGAAGGGAACGACGTGCATGCCGCCGCCGAAGGCAAGGTGCTTCAGGCGGGATGGATGAAAGGGTTCGGTAATACGGTGTTTCTGGCTCACGCGGCAGGCTTGACGACGTTTTACGGCAATCTGGACGTGCTCTACTGCAGGCCGGGTGAGTTCGTGACGAAGGGGCAGCGCATCGGAACCGCGGCGCGAGGCGAGAAAACGCAGGAGCGGGTTCTGTTTTTTCATGTTCTGAAAGGCGGAAAATCCGTCGATCCCTTGGCCTATCTTCCGACGGTACCATGAGGAGGCGACATGCATGATCGAATTGCAGACCGAACGCTTGCGTCTGGTGGCCCTTGATGGAGAACATCTCCGGTTGTTGCTCGAAAACCCGGAAGACCTCTGTCGACGTTTGGGAGTCGCGTCGAACCGGGTGGAGGCGAGCGAGGAACTGCGGCTTGCCCGGGAGGAGATGTACGCCGGAACGATGCGTTGTCCCGAAGGATATTACTGGTACACGGAATGGCAGGTCATCTACAAGGAGGAGAACAGCATCGTCGGGAGCTTCTGTTTCAAGGGAGCGCCGAACGAGTCGGGTGAGGTCGAGGTCGGCTACGGTACGGCGACCCCGTATCGCAGCAAGGGATTCATGACCGAGGCAATGCGGGTGGTGGCGACCTGGGTGTTCAAGAACGGGGGCGTGACGGCGCTCATCGCGGAGACACCGAAGGACAACGTCCCTTCCCACAGGGTGTTGCAGAAAATCGGCATGGAAATCGTCCGGGAAAGCCCCACCTCCTTCTGGTGGCGCCTCCGGCGACGTTCCTGACCTTTCGGTGACGCTTCTTTTCGCGGTCCCATGAGAGAGAAACTGCCACCCACCAGAGGGAGCATGATGAAGGCTTTTCGTGCCCTGAAACTCGCGGAAAAGGGGCACGATCTGCTTGAGCAGAAGCGACAGGTTCTCATGATGGAACTCGTCCGCCACATTGATGAGGCCAGGGAACTCCAGAGCAAGGTCGCGGAGGTCTTTGACGGTGCGTACAAAGCATTGCAGAAGGCCAACATCACGCTGGGCATCGAGACGGTGGAGGAAATCGCCCTGGCCATTCCCGAGGAAAAGGGATTCATCGTCCGTCTTCGTTCCGTCATGGGAGTGGAAATTCCCGAGATTGATCCGATGGACGGCGCGCCGAGGCCCTGTTATTCCTTTTGGGACACCTCGGCAAGCATGGACCGGGCATTCGTGGAGTTCCGCAAAGTGCTCGCCCTTCTTGCCCGCCTGGCCGAAATAGAGAATGGCGTGTATCGCCTGGCCGTGCAGATCAGAAAGACCCACCGGCGCGTCAACGCACTGGAAAAGATGGTCATACCCGGATATGGCGAGAGTATCGCGGTCATTTCGAACGCGCTCGAAGAAAGCGACCGGGAGGACTTCGTCCGCATGAAAATGGCCAAACGTTCCGAAAACGCAGACTAGAAGCGCTCCGAAAGAGAGTTGTTTCGCGGGGGTTTTTCATTGCCGTTTTTTCCCATTCGGGGGGCAACCCAACGAAATTACCTGGTCCGGACACGAACGTCGGGGAGGTGAGTCGATATTGAGCGCGTTGCAGGAAGTGCTTGCTGTTCTTTTGGGAGCGGAGAGCGAAGCGAACCACCTCATCGAGGAAGGACGTGACGAAGCGGACCGTATTTCCAAGAGCATCCGGGAGGAATTTTCCCAGGAACGGGAACATCGCCTCCGAGCAGCCAGGGAGCAGGCCAAGGCCATCGTCGAGTCCGCCCGAAGCAGTGCCGATGTGGAATCCGCGCAGATTCTCTCGATGGCGCAACAGGAGGCGGCAGCATTGACCAGGCGTTTCGAGGAGAACGGCAGAGGTGTCGTCAAAACCCTTGCTGCGGAGATCGCCTCCCAATATCTGGCGAGGGGAGGGGAGGCCGGTTGACGGGTTTTCTTTCCCTGGGAGAGCGGACTGCCGTAGGGGCCAAGGTACATGTCTTTTTCGGAAGATTACTGACCGACGAGTCCTATTGGAGACTTCTTCACTGTGATACGATACAGGAAATTGTGGAGTATCTCAAATCGCTTCCTGGATTCGCTCCGCATCTCCTCTCCGTTTCTCCGGAGATCCACAGGGCGGAGCTGGAGGACGTCCTTGAGATGCTTCCCCTGCGGGAGACTCTGACTTTTTTCGGCTATCTCACGGGTGAGCAGCGGGCGTACGTGCGTTGCTGGATTGATCTCTACGAGGCGGATCTTCTCAAGAGAGCCATGCGTTCCCTCTTCTCCAGGAAACAGGATCGGGAACAGTTGCGTCAACGCTTCGCCCTGATTCCGAAGCCGTCTTTTTCGAGTGAGGCGCTTTTGTCCTCCGGAAGCTACGAGGAATTTCTGGAGGCTCTCTCGGGGAGCGGCTATTACAGAGTGTTGCGGGAACCTCTGACCAAGCTCGCCGGCGAGGGCGGTTCCCTTTTCAGTGCGGAAACGGCGGTGGATCTCCATGTTTTGTCCGCCCTTTTCCGCGCCGCAGGAAAAGTGGACCCTCGCAACGGGACGGGCGTTCTTTCCCTCGTGGGAACCATGGTGGACCTGTTGAACGTGTCGTGGCTGCATCGATCCGCCCGTTTTTTCGACATGCATTTCGAGGAGATGCTGAACCGTCTGCTTCCCGTGCGCCATCGACTCGGCTTGCCTTTTTTGCGAAAGCTCTCCCGTGCCGAGAACCCGGAGGCGTTTTGGGACCTTCTGCGGCACTCCTGTTATGGCGGAGCGCTCGGAGAATCGCTCCCCAAGGAAGATTTCGAGCTGGAAACTAGAATGAAGCAACATCTTTGGCGGCAGGCGAAACAGCTTTTCCGGAGAAGCGGCATCGGTTTTCATTCCCTTGTGGCCTATCTTTTTCTCCGGAGGTACGAGATTCAGGATCTCAAGACGATCATTGAGGACGTACGGTACGACTTCGACAGGCGAGGAGCACTGCTCTTCATGGTGCGTCCGATCGTCCCGGGAGGTGAACGCGCGTGGCGGTGGTGAAAATGCTGGCCCTCACTCTGGCCGGTCCGAAAGAGGAGACGGAAGTCGTCGCCAGGCAGATGGTGCTCCGGGGTGGTTTTCAGCCGATTCCTCTCGATCTGCTTGTGTCCGATCGCAAGATGCGAGCCCGGGTGGGTACGCCCACGGACAATCCCTACGACACGCTGCTGACGAAAGTTGCCTCGGTGTGGCATGCTGCGGGGGAGACGTTGCCGGAACCTTCACCTATCCTGTCGGACCGTTCCTTCACCTTGGAAAAGGCTTGCTGCATGGTGGAGGCCGCCGTGAGAAAGCTGGATCTTTGGGAGCGAAGAAAGCGGGAACTGGTGGAATCTGTGGAGGAACTGGAAGCCGCAAAAGTACTTCTGGACACGCTCCATGCGGTGTCGCATTCCCTGGAGGATCTCGCGATGATGCGGCACATGGCGGTTTTTTTCGGAAGAATCTCCGAGGAGAACGGAAAACGTCTTCTGGAGACCTCCGAGGATGTTCCGTTCCTGCCCATTCCCCTCAGAGTGCAGGGAGGCGACATGTGGGTTCTCTGTTTCGCCATTCCAGGCTATCGCGATGGGGCGGCGAAACTTCTCGAATCCGTCAATTTCAAGGTTTTTCCCCTGGCGCAAATGATCGAGAGGCTCCGTTCCGCCGAGGGAAATCGTGTGGACCGGCTCATCGCGAACAGGAGAAGAGCCGTCGGAGGACTGGAGAAAGCCGCACGGAATTTCCTTTTCGATCACCGGCAGGAACTCGTCGCTCTTTTCAACCAGATCTACACGATGCAGCGCGTGTACGATCTCTGCAAAGGGCGGGGTGAGATCGGGGACATGTATCTCCTCTCGGGATGGATTCCCGAGGACATCCGGGAGGAGGTGCTCTCGGTCATCGCCGCGGAGGCACCGAAAACGGCGGTCTTCGTGGAGGAGACGGCGCACTCGCTCGCCTCCGGTTTTCGTGTGCCCACACTTCTGCGGAATCTTCCCTTCGTGCGCTCCTTCCAGGAGATCGTGGCCATCTACAGCCTGCCCTCCTACGGAGAAATGGATCCATCCTTTCTCGTGGCGCTGAGTTTCTGCGCCATGTTCGGCTTCATGTTCGGAGACGTGGGGCATGGCCTGCTCCTGGCTCTGGGCGGGCACTTTCTCATGAAGCGGCGTGCGGTGACGAAAGCGATCGGGGCCGTCATCAAAACGGCCGGGGCGTCCTCGGTTCTCTTCGGTTTTCTCTATGGCAGTGTTTTTGGTATGGAGGGCATTCTTCCACCGCTCTGGTTCTCTCCGATGGAGCACATGGACAGGCTGCTCAAGCTTTCTCTAGGCGCAGGTGTCGGTTTCGTCACTCTCGGAATGCTCCTCAACATGGTGGCCCGCTACCGAGAGGGGGATTTCGGCAGGCTGCTCTTCGACGGTCAGGGCCTTGCCGGATTGGTCTTCTACTGGTCGGCGGCGCTCATGGCCTTCAGCGCGTTTTCCGGAACCCCTCTGCCCTTTCCGAAGTGGATCGGGGGAACGCTTCTGCTCGTCCTGCTTTTCGTGATTTTCCTGCGGGACGTTCTCGCAAGGACGTTGCTGAAGCGACGGAGTACCGAGGTGGAAGAATCCCCGGTGGTGCACGTCTTCGAGGTACTTCACGGCCTGCTCTCCTTTTTGAGCAATACGGCGTCCTTCGTTCGACTCGCCGCGTTTGCACTGAACCACGTGGGGCTTTCCCTTGCGGTCTTCATGCTTGCGGACATGGTGCACAACGTCCCGGGAGGACCGATCCTCAAAGTGCTCCTCCTCTTCCTGGGCAATCTTCTCATCGTCGGTCTCGAGGGACTCATCGTCTTCATCCAGACGCTTCGACTCGAGTACTACGAGTTCTTCAGCAAGTTTTACCGGGGCGGAGGAAGCCCTTTCCGGCCCGTGGGGTGGACGGGAAGGGATCTGTCGCGCTCGAAGGCGAGGTAGACGGTTTCCCACTCGTCGAAGGACCGGGAGTATCTTTTTTCATCGAGACGATTTTGAAAGGAGACATGCTTCGTGAACATCATGGGCTTGTTGTTGGCGGGTTCGGGAATTGCGCTTCTGCTGGTGGCGGGAGGTTTTCTGAGAAAGAGACGGGTTGCCGATCCGAAACGTGTCCTTCTCGGTTGTCTTGCCTTTTCTCTTGCGCTGCTCCTTTCAGGGTCCCTTCTTGCCATTGGTGCCGGGGCCGCTACGGAAGCGGGAGAACCCGGCGCCGTGCAGGCCGCCTCGGGATGGGCCTTCCTCGGAGCGAGCCTCGCGACGGGAATGGCCTGCATCGGTGCCGGTATTGCCGTTGCGGTGGTGGGAGCGGCAGCCCTCGGCGTCGTGGGGGAGAAACCGGAACTGTTGGGATCGACACTCATCTACCTCGGCCTCGCCGAAGGAATCGCCATTTACGGAGTCATCGTCTCTCTGTTGATCCTCGGAAAGGTGTAAGGGTTCCATGCGTGCGTTTCTCGTGAGCGACAACCACGATTCGCTGGTGGGAATGCGCATTGCCGGTATTGAGGGAGTACTGGTCCGCAGCGGTGACGAGACGAGGCGGATCGTTCGGGACCTCATCGAGAAGGACAGAGATCTGGGCATTCTCGTTTTTACCGAAAAAGCCGCCGCTGCGGTGCCGGACCTGATGAAACAGCTTCGGGAACATGGAGGCCTTCCCCTGATTGTGGAAATCCCCGATCGCCATGGTTTTGACCGGGGAGCGGATTTCCTGACGCGATATGTCAAGGACGCCATAGGAGTGAGGATGGAATGACCGATCTGCAGGCGGACAAACTTACGGGTCTTCGAGACCACATCGTGGAGAGGGCGCATATGGAAAGCCACTCTCTTCTTGAAACCGTGAAGAAGGATGTCGCGACATGGCACTCTCGGGAAGCGGAGAAGCTCGACACCGAGGTGGATCTCCTGCTGCGGGACGCACGCTCCCGTGCGGAGGAGATCCGGAGGCGGCAGATCGCCGCTGCGGAGCGCGAGCGGGTTCGGGAGCGGCTTCGGGTTCAGAATCGTCTTCTCCAGGATGCCCAGGGCATGCTTGAGGAGGAACTGGTCTCCCTGCGAGAGCGGGAGGATTATGACGGCATTCTCCTTGGGCTTTTGAAGGAAACGCTGGAACATCTCGGCACCGGGGGCGCCTTCCGTTTCCGCTTGGCTCCGGCGGATGGAATGTACGGGAGAGAACTGGAGAAGGCCGTTGCGGCCGTCGAAGGCGTCACGGTTTCCTTCGATCCCGAGCCCGCCCCGATTTCGGGAGGAATTTCCCTGACTTCCGAGGACGGCAAGATTCATGTTCTCGCGGACTGGCACGTCAAAGCGCAGGAGATGACTGAGACCCTGGCGCAGCGCCTGCTGCCGCTCCTGTAGGGAGGTACCGTGGAGGCCATTATGGAACGTAGGGGATGTATCACGTCGGTCAACGGCCCCGTGGTTCGGGGAAAGGGCATGCGAAATTTCGCCATGCGCGAGATGGTTCGCGTCGGCGAGGGAGGATTCATCGGAGAAATCATCCGCATGGACGATGACGAAGCAGTCATTCAGGTCTACGAGGACACCCAGGGAGTGCGCCTTGGGGAACCCGTCACGGGAACGGGGGAATCACTTTCCGTCTCCCTGGGGCCTGGATTGATCGGGCAAATTTTTGACGGCATCGCCCGGCCGCTCCGCACCCTTCTCGATCGAGAGGGACTTTATCTCGGCAGAGGACTTTCGATTCCACAGGTGGACCCGGCGCTTTCCTGGGATTTCGCTCCGCGGGCACGCGTGGGGGATTTCGCATTTCCGGGAATGCTTCTCGGCGTCATTCAGGAAACTCCTCTTTTCGAGCATCGTGTCATGGTTCCTCCGGGAATCGAAGGGACCTTCTCCTGGATCGCGCCGGAGGGCCTGTGCCGCGTCGATTCCGTGGTGGCAAGGGTCAGATCTCCCCTCGGGCGGGAGCGGGATATTCCCCTGCTGCAGCGTTGGGCTGTGCGGACTCCCAGACCCGTGCGCTCCCGCCTTTTGCCGCGGGAACCCCTTGTGACGGGGCAGCGCGTCATCGACGGTCTCTTCCCTCTGGCAAAGGGCGGTGTGGCGTGCATTCCCGGCGGATTCGGCACGGGAAAAACGGTGACCCAGCACCAGCTTGCCAAATGGTGCGAGGCGAAAGTCGTGGTCTACATCGGCTGCGGAGAACGGGGCAACGAGATGACCGACGTGCTGGAGGAGTTCCCAAAGCTTGAGGATCCGCGGTCCGGAAGGCCTCTCATGGAAAGGACGATTCTCATCGCCAACACGTCCAACATGCCCGTCGCGGCCCGGGAAGCCTCCATCTACACGGGTATCACCATGGCGGAGTACTTTCGGGACATGGGGTACGACGTGGCTCTCATGGCGGATTCCACGTCGAGGTGGGCCGAGGCGCTCCGCGAGATTTCAGGGAGGCTGGAGGAGATTCCCGCGGAGGAGGGATTTCCCGCGTACCTTCCCACCCGACTCGCCGAGTTCTACGAACGGGCGGGAAGTGTCGAAACCATGGGAGGCGAGAAGGGAAGCATCTCCATCATCGGTGCCGTTTCGCCGCCGGGAGGAGATTTCACCGAACCCGTGACCCGACACACGAAGCGTTTCATCCGTTGCTTCTGGGCACTCGACAAACGTCTCGCCAATGCACGTCACTTCCCCGCCATCGGATGGCTCGAATCCTACAGCGAATACGCGGAGGACGTGGAGGAGTGGTTCTCCGTCCATGTGGATTCCAGGTGGGGAGCCTGTCGTGAGGAGGCCCGCAGACTTCTCGCGGAGGAGGAGAAAATTCAGCAGGTCATTCGTCTTGTCGGAGAGGATGTCCTTCCCGATGACCAGAAGCTCATCGCCTTCACGGCGTTCCTCTTGAAAAACGGCTACTTGCAGCAGAGTGCCTTCGGGACGGATTCCTACTACCCTCCCGAGAACGGCTTTGCATTGCTCGACCTGATTCTTCATTTTCACGAGAAAGCTTCGGAGCTTGTACGGCGCGGTGTTCCCCTCTCGTTGTTCCGTGATCTCGAAGAAGTGGTGCAGTTGACACATCTTCGAGAAGTTCCCCTGGAAAAAATCGGGAGCTTCGACGAAATCCGAAACAAGCTGGATCGGCAACTCGAAAAGGTCGGGGCCGAGCGCGTGGCCACCAGTGGAGGCATACCGTCATGGCGCTGAGAGAATATGTGGGGTTGAAAAAGATTCAGGGACCCTTCGTGCTCGTCGAAAGTGTTCCCGGAGTGGGGTACGGTGAGCTCGTGACCATCATCGTCCCCTCCGGCAGGGAGCGGTTGGGGCGTGTGGTTCTTCTCGATGAACGGGCGACCTTGGTTCAGGTTTTTTCCGGCACGGACGAACTCGTCCCCGAATCCACCCGTTCCCGTTTTCTCGGGAAAGGATTGAGTCTCACCCTGGCGCCATCCATTCTCGGGCGCACTTTTTCCGGACTCGGGGAACCCCGGGACGACTGTGGTCCCGTCTATGGGGGCGTGTCCAGGGACGTGAACGGCCTTCCGCTGAACCCCATGGCGCGCCGGTATCCCAGGGATTTCATCCACACAGGAATCTCCGCCATCGACACGCTGACCACACTGATCCGGGGACAGAAGCTTCCCATTTTTTCCGGAAACGGCCTGCCGCACAATCAGCTTGCCGTGCAGATCGCCGTGCAATCGCGCCTCGTCGGCGCCGAGAACTTCGCCGTCGTGTTCGCGGGAATCGGCATCAAACACGATGACGCCGCTTTTTTTGTTCGTGAACTCGTGGAAAAGGGAAAGACGAACAACCTCGTGATGTTTCTCAACCTCGCCGACGACCCTGTGATCGAGCGAATCGCCACGCCACGGATGGCACTTTCCGCAGCGGAATACCTCGCCTTCGACCTGGGCATGCATGTCCTGGTCATCCTCACGGACATGACGAACTACTGTGAGGCTCTGCGCGAACTGGGCGTGGCCCGGGGGGAGGTCCCGAGCAGGAAGGGCTATCCCGCGTACATGTACAGCGATCTCGCGTCCCTTTACGAACGGGCGGGTGTTCTTCGCGACGCCCAGGGAAGTCTCACGCAACTTCCCATCCTCTCCATGCCCAATGACGACATCACCCATCCCATTCCGGACCTGACGGGATTCATCACCGAGGGGCAGATCGTGCTCTCCCGGGAACTGGATGCACAATCCGTCTATCCTCCCATCGATGTACTCACGAGTCTTTCCCGACTCATGAAGGACGGCATCGGGAAAAACTATACCAGGGACGATCACCCGAATCTGGCAAGCCAGCTTTTCGCTTCCTACAGCCGGGTTCAGGAAGTCCGCGCTCTCGCCGGGGTCGTCGGAGCCGACGAATTGGGGAAGATCGACAAGTCTTACGTGGAGTTCGGCGAGGCTTTCGAAAAACGTTTTCTCGCCCAGGGAAAGGACGAAGACCGCGACATCGGACAATCCCTGGATCTCGCATGGGAACTTCTGCACGTGTTGCCCCGGTCGGAGCTGACCAGGGTCTCCCTCGAACAGATCAGTGCTCACAGAAAACGGGGTGGATGAACTGTGCTCTCTTCAATCCTCGGTAAAGCACGATTTTGTGCTACACTATGTTCCTAGGGAGGTGATGAACATGCGCATCGATTCTGTGGATGTCACTTCTTCCAAGGAGACGGAACGGAAAGGGACCGCCTCGGATCGGGCACAGGTCGCCGAAGACCTGCGGCGGGCTCTTGAGAAGACCCAGAACGCCGTGGCGGAGGAACGGGAGAACATCATGACCCGCCATCACGAGACCGTCCGCAAAGGACAGGAGGCCAATCAGAAAAAGCGCCTGGAAGCGGAGCGGAAAAAGGAGCAGTTCAAGGATGCCCGGGCGAGGACGGAACGCTTCGAAGAGCAGCGAGAAGCCGCAGCACGTGAGAAGGAATCCCTGGTTTCCGGTCGAAAGGCGGCGTTGGAACGCTCCCGTGGCATTGCCCTTGATGCGGAACGACGAACCCTTCCGAGAGGCGAAGAACGAGAGAGTGCGGTTCCTCTGCGACAGGAGCGGGACGAGATCGAACGGAGCAGAGCGGAACTGGAGGCGGAGGCGAATCGCCTGGACCGCCTGCGCCGGAAACAATGGCTCGGGTGAGGTGCATAAACGAAAAAAAGCGACGGGGATATCCCCGCCGCTTTTTTCGTTCTGTTTTTGACTGCGCAAAACAAAAAGCAGGCTCTACTTGATCTCCGGAATGGCGATACCCTTTTCCTTGTAGTATTTCGCCGCACCGGGGTGCAGAGGAACGGAGAGGCCGTCCAGAGCGGTTTCGAGAGTGATGAGTTTCGCCTTCGCATGCACGGCGTCGAGGTCACGCACGTTCTCCCAGAGCGTCTTCGTGAAGGAGTAGACCAGGTCCTCGCTCAGATCCTCCCGGCAGACGAGCATGGCGACCACGGCGGGTGTCATGGTGTCGTGGTCCACGCCGGCATAAGTTCCCGCCGGAATGACGTCCTTCTTGAAGAAGGGATATTTCTCGCGCAGTGCCTTGATGTAGTCCTCGCTGAAGCTGACGAGGTCGATGGGAGTCGTGGTGGCCAGGTCCATGACGGAGGAGGTGGGGAATCCCGCCACGACGAATCCGGCGTCGAGCTGGTCGTCCTTGAAACGCTGGGTCGTGTTGGCGAAGTCGAGAAAATCGACCTTCATGTCGTCGTATTTCAGCCCCGCCACGTCGAACATGGCCCGCACGTCACCTTCGACGCCCGATCCGGGAGCGCCGACGGAAACACGTTTCCCTTTGAGATCCATGATGTCCTTCACGGGGTTCTTCTTCAGAGTGATGAAATGAATGTGCTCGGGATAGAGGCAGCCGATGCCGCGGATATTCTGGAAGGGCTCCTTGAACATCATTTCGCCCTTCCAGGCCCAGTAGGCCAGATCGTTCTGTGCGAAGGCGATTTCAATCTGGTTCGTTCCGATGAGGTTGAGGTTCGCCGCGGAGGCGTTTCCCGTCTCGGAGGTTACCTGAAGCTCGGGGACGTTGCGGTTGATGATGTCCGCAATACCGCCGCCGAGCGGGTAGTAGGTTCCCGTGGTGCCTCCGGTCGCGATGGAGAGAAACTCTTTGGCGAAGGCCATACCGGAGAGAGCCGCCGTAAGCATCACTGCGAGAAGTACAAGAAATCCGAACTTGCGCATGAAACAATCTCCTCCCCTCTTCTGTGTACCCGACAATGGTTCCCTTCTCCACGAGGCTGATCCGCTCAGCCGTTGTTTCGCCGGGACCCCCACCTCCTTTCGATCTTCAAGAAAAGTATAGAATGGCGATGGCGTTCGATCAAGTCGCGCAATTCGATTCGGTCTGCAATGTGCAAAACGATGTGCCCTTTCGAGCGTTTTGGGATATATAATGCAATGGATGCGGTGCGTCCACTCGATCTCGCACTGCGAAAGCCAGATCGAATGGAAGGGCGTGAAGATGTGGAGAATCAGTCGGTTCAGGCAAAAGAGATGGAGCGCGACGGCCGGATGCTGCGACTCGATCTGAGCTTCACCATAACCGATGAAAGTCAGGCAGGGCGGGCAGCGCTACTTTTGGCGGCCACCACATCGCCTGTAGAGGAAACGCGGCTTCGGGAACAATTACAGCAGTGGGGCTGGCGGGCCGTCGCCACCGAAGTGGGAGGCCTGGCGGGCGATCTGCCGCAGAAGATTACCCGGGCTGTCGTCGGTGCTGCTCTCAATGCGAACGTGGTGGAAAAGCGGAGCGGTGAGATGCACGCGCTCATGCATGCGGCCCTTGAGGCGATGAACGGGTTCATGTCCACGAGCATGCTCGAGGCGAGCATCGGAGCGAAGATCGCCATCGTTCGGAACGCCGCCTGGCTCGCGGTGGCCGTGATGGGGGATTCAGCGTATCATGCCGTGGCCCACCACGAACGATGCGGTTTGGGAATCA
>NZ_JARKPW010000110.1:0-16219 GCF_029975095.1 Aminiphilus sp. | reverse complement strand
TTTCGGGTGCAAGGATTGGTTTCTGGTGGTCATGGCGGAGGGGACACACCCGGCTCCATGCCGAACCCGGAAGTTAAGCCTTCCAGCGCCGATGGTACTGCGGGGGGTACCCGTGGGAGAGTAGGTCACTGCCAGAAACCTGATTTTGAGTGGAGGGCCGGTAGCTCAGGTGGCTAGAGCACACGGCTGATAACCGTGAGGTCAGTGGTTCGAATCCACTCCGGCCCACCAAATTTGGTCGCCTTCGGAGTCATCTCCGAAGGCGATTTTTTTATCTCCCCCGGCAACTGGATTGAACAATGGTCAGATCCGATGGAAAGGTGCCACTGTCGGCACAGGGCAGAGTTTGCTTCAAAAGGTCTTAGCCAAATGATGTGAAAACTCTGAATAAAGACCTATCGCTTTCTTGACTCGGGTCGCATCAGGCTCTGCAAGGCGTCTTGCGGGGCTGATGTAGCCTTATCCAGAGGTTCCATGTTGCTACGGATATGCGTTGACACCGGACAGAGGTTTCTTCAGAAGAGGGAAGACAGGAAGGGGCGGCCAAAATCGGCCGCCCCTTCCTGTCTTCCCTCTTTCTTGCGTCCGGATTACCCCGCCACCTTCAGCAACGGTCTCCGGGGCTGTTGGAAATATTCGAGGGAGAAGACACCTTGTTTCTGAGATGGATCACGAAGCGGAACAGCATGCCGCGGGAGAAGCGACCAGTTCCTTGTCGAGACGCCGTGCAAGGGTTGTCAGAATCCATGTTAAGGGAAGCGCCTCTCCCGGGGAGGAAATCCCGCGGGCCTGCCGTACGGAAAGGCCGGACAGCGTGGTGACGGTGCCCTCCCGTTCTGTCCAATGTGCAAGGGGAAGCACGTGGGTGGCCTCGGCGAGGCCGGCGTTGTCGTGTGTCACTGCAAGTGCGAGGAGATCTGTCTTCGCGAGTTCCTTTGGAGAGATCCCTACTTCATTGGGAGTTGTTCCGACGAACAGGAGTCGTTTGATCTCACCGCTGACGATGGCTGCCTTGATCTCCGCCACGGAGACGGCACCGGGAGCGTATGTCAGAGCAGCGTGGACGTTCGTCGTTTCGTTGAGGAAAAGATGCCGCTTCTGTTCCAGTTTATGCAGCAGTGCGAGAAGGCCTGCGAGGCATGCCTCGGTTCCGTAGGCTTCCTCTCCGATGAGGGTGACCAGGGATTTGCTTTCGGCAAGGGTACGGGCCGCGTGCTCGAGAGTCTCCACCGACACTCCCGTGAGCGCGGCGGTTTTTCCCGGTGTGGCGTCGTCGAGATCGCTTCCCGGTGTTTCACCTTTCGCGACGAGAAGTGCCCGAAGAAGTCCTTTGAAAAGCGCATCCGTTTGTTTTTCTTTCGGCACCATTCGAAGAGCCTCGCCTTTGAGGAGGGTGTTTTCACCGTTCCCCACCACGAGAACACGGGCGTTTCGTTTTCTCTGGGCAAGGCGGATCCAGGAGGTGAAAACGGGATGGGTAGATTCCGTGTCGGTCTCGACGAGAAGATACGTGTCCGCGTTTCGGACTTCGTCGTAGGATGCGAGGGGGGATGCGCCAGAAATGGCCTTGGCTTGTGTCTGTGCCGAACGAAGCGCATCGGCGCCGACAACACCGAGGACGGTTCCGGGAAGAGCTTCCGCGGCAAAGTGATCGAGAAGACGGTATTCCTCGTTGGAAAGATCGCCCCCGGCGAGGATCGCCGTTTTTTCTCCGGCTTCCGCTCCTTTGCGAAGACGGGATGCCAGATCGTCCAGAATCGCCCTCCATTGTACAGGAGCTCCCTGAAGCATGGGTTCTTCGACACGGTTCGTCCAGTGGCGTTCAAGATCGAAGCGCCCCTGGGCGCAACTGTTCCCGAAAGTGTGAGAAAGCGGGTTGTCCAGGTCGGTGGTGACGCGAACGACCCTGCTCTGTGCCGCGTCGAGGTTGAGCGTGATGTCGCATGCCACGGGGCAGGCGCCGCAGGCGGTGGGGACGAGCCGGGGCTTTTCCGAGTGCGGTTTTCTGGGTGCTCTTTTTTCGAGCAGTGCACCCACGGGGCAGAGCTGGACGCAGAGCCCGCAGGATGTGCAGGCCGAAGTGTCCACACTCTTCCAGTATTCCGTGTCGATGCTTCCTTCAAAGCCTCGGCGGGTGAAGTCGATGGCGTGGAAACCGGCGATTTCGTCGCAGGTGCGGACGCAACGTCCGCAGAGAATGCACTTGTCCATGTTGCGCACGTAGTAGGCGTTGACCTCTTCTTCCTTGGAGACGTGCTCCCCGGCGACGCGATCCGGCTGGACTTCGTAGTCGATGCCGTATTTCCGGAGTTTGCACTCGAAGAGATCGGGGCAGCCGCATTCCATGCAGCGGGCAGCGTCCCGGAGGAGTTGTTCCTCCGTGAGACCGTGATTGTACTCTTCATAGGGAGCCTGGAGACGGACCGCCGCCTCGTCATGACGGGCGTGTTCCTGGGTTGTCCTTTCCACGTGGGTGAAATCCGCCGCCGTCAGATCTGTTCTGACCACGTCGTATTCGAAGGGGCGTTTCGCCTTGCCCGTGGTGAGGAAGGCGTGCACCGATTCCGCCGCCCAGTGGCCGTTGCCGATGGCGGCAATGGCGATGTCCGGACCGTGCTGCAGGTCGCCACAGACGAAGACCCCTGGAAGGGCCGTGGCGTAGTCCTCGTTGGAGGTGATGCTCCTGCCGTCGTGGATGTTCTTCGGCAGGGGCTTGAGATCCGGAGCCTGGCCGATGGCGGCGATGACCGTATCCACCTCCAGGGTGAAGACTTCGCCGGTGGGGACGGGGCGTCTTCGCCCCGATGCATCGGGCTCTCCGAGGGTCATGCGCTCGCAGAGGAGGCGTTCCACTCTCCCGGTTCCCTCCACCGCCGTGGGGGCCGCGAGGAAAAGAAATTCCACGCCTTCCTCCATGGCTTCCGCGATCTCCACCTTCTCCGCGGGCATTTCGTCCCTGGTCCGTCGGTAGACCACATAGACCTTGTCCGCTCCGGAGCGTTTCGCACAGCGAGAGGCATCCATGGCGGTGTTGCCGCCGCCCACCACGGCCACCCGTTTGCCCACCTGGACGGGTTTCCCCGTGTTGACGGAGTAGAGGAAATCGATGCCGCCGAGCACGCCCGGCAGTTCTTCTCCGGGGCAGCGCAGGGGTGAGGAGCGCCAGCATCCCATGGCGAGGACCACCGCGTCGTGTTCGTCCCGAAGCTGTTCCAGAGTGACGTCCTTGCCGAGCGCCGTCTCGGTTCTTGCCTCGACGCCGTGAGCGAGAATCCAGTTGATTTCCGCCTGCAGTATCTCCTGGGGCAGGCGATAGTCGGGGATGCCGTAGCGCATCATTCCCCCGAGAAGAGGTTCCTTGTCGAAGATGGTCACCGCATATCCCTTGAGGCGCAGGAAATAGGCCGCGGAAAGCCCGGCAGGTCCGCCGCCCACGACGGCCACGGAACGGCCGTTCTCCTCAATGGAGGGTATGTCGCCGAGATCTCCCTCGGCGAGGCAGGAGTCCGCCACGAAGCGTTTGATCTCACGGATGGAGACGGGGGCCTCGTCGACGAGGTTCCGTCGGCATTTCTCCTGGCAGGGAGCGGGGCAAACCCGGCCGATGGAGGCAGGGAGCGTGACGTTTCGGTGAAGGACTTCCATGGATTCCGCGTATTTCCCCTGGGCGGCGAGGTTGACGTAGGCCTGGACATCGCCTCTTGCGGGACAGGCGAGCGCGCAGGGGGGGCGACAGTCTCCCACGTGATCCGAAAGGAGAAGTTCCAGCCCGAGCTTGCGCGCTTTGCGGACCCGGTCCGTGTCGGTCCGGACGACCATGTTGGGGGTAATGGTGGTTGCGCAGGCCCGAGAAAGCGCCCGTGCACCCTGGATGTCCACGAGGCAGATGGAGCAGCCGCCGTGGAGGGAGAGATGAGGATCGTAACAGAGCGCGGGAATCTCGATGCCGCACTCCGCGCAGAGATCCAAAAGACGCTGCCCCGGTTTCCCGTAGACGTCGCGTCCATTGAGGATGACTTTCACAGTTCGTTCGCTCATGACTGCACGAACCTCCTTATTCCACGGTAATGGCTTTGACGGGACAGACGTTGATGCACTGACCGCACCGGACGCAGGTCTCGTCGTCGATCACATGGGGCTGCTTTACCGAACCGCTGATGGCCTTTACGGGACAGACGCGGGCACATTTGGTGCATCCGATGCATGTGGCGGGGTTGATGGTGTAGTGGATGAGGGACGTGCAGGCTTTGGCGGGGCACTTCCTGTCGAGGATGTGCGCCTCGTATTCAGCTCGGAAATATTTCAGCGTGGTGAGGACCGGATTCGGCGCGGTCTGGCCGAGCCCGCAGAGGGAACCGTCCTTGATCTGGGCGCAGAGTTCCTCCAGCAGGTCCAGATCTTCCATTTTTCCCTCGCCTTTGCTGATGCGTTCCAGAATCTCGAGCATGCGTTTCGTGCCGATACGGCAGAAGGGGCACTTGCCACAGGATTCCCGCTGGGTGAAGGAGAGAAAGAATTTCGCCACGTCCACCACGCAGGTCGATTCGTCCATGACGATCATGCCGCCGGAGCCCATGATGGCTCCCGTCGCATTAATGGATTCGTAATCGACCGGCGTATCGAGCAGTGCCGCGGGTATGCATCCTCCGGAGGGGCCTCCCATCTGTACGGCCTTGAAGGCTTTCCCTCCGGGAATGCCGCCTCCCACGTCGAAGATGACCTCCCGAAGCGGCATGCCCATGGGAACTTCCACCAGCCCTCCCTTGGCGATCTTTCCGGCCAGGGCGAAGACCTTTGTCCCGCGGCTCTTGCCGATGCCGTGGCGATTGAAGGCTCCGGCTCCGTTCTGGATGATCCATGCGACGTTCGCGAGGGTCTCCACGTTGTTGATGTTCGTCGGTTTCCCCCAGACGCCGCTCTGGGCGGGGAAGGGAGGCCTCGGGCGCGGTGTTCCGCGCTTTCCCTCGATGGAGGCGATGAGGGCCGTTTCCTCGCCGCAGACGAAGGCTCCCGCGCCTTCTTTGATGTACATGTCGAAAGAGAAGTCTTTCCCGAGGATACGCTCGCCGAGGAAGCTTCGCTCCCGGGCCTGCTTGAGGGCGATGTTCAGATGTTTGATCGCCAGAGGATATTCGGCGCGACAGTAGATGATCCCGTGGGTCGCTCCGATGGCGTAGGCGCAGATGGCCATTCCCTCAAGAACGCTGTGGGGATCGCTTTCCAGCACCGACCGGTCCATGAAGGCGCCGGGGTCTCCCTCGTCGGCGTTGCAGACCACGTATTTGTCACTGCCCTGTGCAGCTCGGGCGAACTTCCACTTGAGTCCTGTGGGAAAACCGGCGCCGCCCCGTCCCCGGAGACCGCTGTCGAGGATCTCCTGGATCACCTGTTCCGGGGGCATGCTGTCGAGGACTTTCTTGAGTGCTTCGTATCCTCCGGCTGCGATATATTCGTCGATCTTCTCGGGGTCGATGCGTCCGCAGTTCCGAAGGACGACCCGGACCTGCTTCTCCACCATGGTATTTTCGGGGGCCGCTTCGCTCGTGGAGAAGATCAGTCCCTCGGTAAGGACTTTCCCCTGGTTCACATGGTCTTGTACGATCTGCTCCGCCAATTCCGGAGTCACTTTTCCATAGAGGGAGCGTACGCCCTCCCGCTCGATTTCCACGAGCGGTTCGGAAAAACAGAGCCCCACGCAGCCGACCTGCTTGAGGACGACATCATCTCTTCCGTCGAGCAGGGTGGAAAGCCTGTCAAAGACGGGACGGGCTCCCGCAGCGACGCCGCAGCTCGCCATACCCACCTTCACGATGGTTTTCGTCATGATCCGATATCCTCCTGTCCTAGGACTTGGTCCGATAGGCTTCGAGAACGTCCACGGCCTTCTCCGGCGTAAGGCGTCCGTGCACTTCGTCCCCGACCATCATGACGGGCGCGAGGCTGCAGCAGCCGAGACACGCGACGAACTGGAGCGTGAACAGCCCGTCCTCGGTGGTTTCCCCCTCTTTGACGTGAAGATAGCGCTGGAGCTGTTCGCCGATAAGGAGCGAACCCTGGACGTGACATGCCGTTCCACGGCAGAGACGGACCACGTAGCGTCCCTCCGGCTGAAGACGAAACATGGCGTAGAACGTGGCGACGCCGAACAGTTCCGCCGCGGGAATGTCGAGCTTTGACGAAACGTAGCGGATCGCCTCTTCCGGAAGATATCCGAGTTCCTTCTGGATCTCCGCAAGCAACGGGATAGTATTGCCCCGTTTCCCCCTGTGCCGCTCCACGATGAGATCAAGCTGCGCAGCAGTGCCTGCCTCCACTGATGCTGCCGTCGTCATACAAGTCCCTCCCTGTGTTTTGTGCTATACTTCAAAAAAGCGGGGGTACGGCGTGCCAACGGAGAGCGCACACCGCACCGAAGCCCATTATAGACAAGAAACGGTCATTCTCGCACAGTCTGGGAAAGACATTCTTCTCATATGATGTGGAGGAAGATCTTTCTCTTTTTGGTGAATTTCGGAAAAAATAGGTTTTTGCTGTGAACACAGTGCTTTTCGACGGCCCGCGCGCCCATTCCTTCGGAGAGATCCGCTGTTCCGGACGGAGCACGGACGTGAACGACCTGAGAGGAGGAACCCGGAGTGTCCGTGAAAGTGTATTCCACTCCAACGTGTCCCTGGTGTACGAAAGTGAAGGAATTTCTCCAGTCCAACGGCGTCGCCTACGAGGACATCGATGTCAGCAAGGATCGGGAGGCGGCCATGGAGATGGTGAAAAACACCAAGCAGATGGGGGTCCCCGTGACGGCCATAGGGGACCGTTATATCGTCGGGTTCGACAAGGATTCCCTCCTGGAGGCTCTCCGGGACGCAGGATTGCTCGCCTGACCTTGGTCCGACAGCAAAGGAGAGTGATGAGCGTGCTTTGTACGTTGAAACTCGAGGGGATGCGTTTTCATGCGTTTCACGGTTCGCTCGAAGTGGAGCGGGAGCTGGGGCAGGTGTTGGAAGTTTCGTTGTGCGTCAGCTACGATGTTCCCCTGGCGGACTTGGGAAAGCCGGACAGCGTCTATGCCTACGCGGAGATCTATGAGACGGTTCAGAAGGTGGTCATGGGGACGAAGTATGAAACGATGGAAGGACTGACGTTCGCCATCGCGAAGAAACTCCTCGACGACTATGCGGAGACGGAAATGGTGGAGGCCTCGGTGAAACGAGGGCAGCTCTATGTGCCGGGCGTCCTTTCCTCCTCAGAGGTGACGCTCATGGTGACGCGGGAGGATCTCCTCGAAGGATAGAAGCGGGGTGAGACCATGGATGACGAACGGCTCTTGCGCCTCGCCTACGGTTCGGCCCATGTGCGGTGGGGTGATGCCTTCGGCGGGATGGAATCCGCCTGTATGGCGGCGGAGGCGCGTCTCCGCGAAGGCGCGGAGAGGAACGAATCCGGTTTCGGCTGGCTCTGCCTTCCCTATGCGGACCAGGAGGAGTGTCGTGCCGTCTCGCGATGGCTCGCGTCCTTCGATGCGGTGGTACAGATCGGTATCGGCGGATCCGCTCTGGGGACGTTCATGTTGGCGGGAGCGCTTCTGCATCCGTTCCATAACGAGCTGCCGCGGGAGAAAAGGGGGGGGCCGCGCCTCTATGTGGCGGACAATGTGGACCCCGGAGGACTCCAGGCCATCTGGGACGTGATCGACCCGGCCGAGACGGTGTTCGTTGTCGCCAGTAAATCCGGGAGCACCGCGGAGACCATGGCGAATTTTCTGTGGTTCTACGAGCGCCTGCGGAATCGATTGGGTGAGGAGGCTGCACTGGCCCGGATTCTGGTGCTCACGGATCCCGAAAAGGGAACACTCCGTTCCTTTGTGTCGGAAACACGCTGTCGGACTCTTCCGGTACCTCCCTCCGTGGGAGGACGTTTTTCCGTGCTCTCCTGCGTCGGGCTTGCCGCCGCGGAGGCGGTGGGTATCGATACGGAGTCTCTTCTTGCGGGGGCGCGGGCTATGGATGCCCGCATCGTCGGTGCCTCGGGCCTCGCGGACAACCCGTCGTGGATTTTGGCGGCGCTGCACGTGCTTGCCTTTCGGGACGGACGGAATATGGCGGTTTTCATGCCCTATGCGGACGGCCTGCGGGATTTTTCTGAATGGTTTGCGCAACTCTGGGGGGAAAGTCTGGGGAAGGCGAACCTGGGAAGCACACCCGTGCGCGCTCTCGGTGCCATCGATCAGCACTCCCAACTCCAGCTGTACATGTCCGGCCCGGATGACAAACTGTACACGCTCGTCGATGTGGAGCGCCACCGTCCCGGACTTGCCATTCCCGCAGGAGGTGCGGAGAGCCTTGCCCCTCTTGCGTACCTGGCGGGGAAGGATTTCGGGGAGATGCTCCGCGTCGAGGCGAGGGCGACGGCGTCGGCTCTCGTGAAGGCCGGGCGACCGCTTCTGTGGCTTCAGATTCCCGTGCTCGACGCCTATCGCCTCGGAGCCCTGATCTTTCTTTTCGAGCATGTTACCGCTTGTGCCGGATTCCTCCTCGGCATCGATCCCTTCGATCAACCGGGAGTGGAGCAGGGGAAGCGGTACATTTACGGCCTCATGGGACGGAACGGATTCGAGGATGAGACGACCCAGGTGGAGCGGCACGAAGCGATCATGATGTCCAGGATGTGGATGTAGCGACGGAAGATGCGTGAAAAAGGGGATCGTCGCGGACCCTGGTCCGCCGCGGTCCCCTTTTCCTTCGAGAAATGCGCGGGGGTGTTCCATGCAGGAATTATTGTGTCGCCTTGTGGCGGAGTGCCGCGACGAATGTTCTTCCGGGGGTGTCGCCTCGTACATTCCGGAACTTGCAAAGGCAGATCCCCGCATGCTGGGTGTGTCCGTCCTCACGACGGAGAGAACGTTTTTTCAGGGGGGTGACGCCTCTTTCCCCTTCACCATGCAGTCCATTTCGAAATTGATCTCTCTGGCTCTCGCCATCGAGGAACTGGGAGAGGATCACGTTTTCGAGAGGGTCGGCATGGACCCTACGGCGGATCCCTTCAATTCGATCATGCGTCTCGAAATGGTGCGGCCTCATCGTCCCCAGAATCCGCTCATCAACGCGGGAGCACTGGTGATTCTCTCGCTGCTTCCCTACAGAGACGGTAAAACTCGGATTGCGGCGGTGCTCTCCTGGGCTGGAAGGCTCCTCGGGAACAACGCCATCGCCGTGCACGAGCCCACCTACGTTTCGGAAAAAAATACGAGCGATCGAAACCGCTCGCTTGCCTTCTTTCTCCGCAGCGTGGGGAGCCTGAAGGGGGACGTGGAAGATCTCCTGGACACCTATTTCCGCCAGTGCAGCATGTTGGTGACGACCAAGGAACTGGCTTTTCTCGGAATGGTCCTCGCCCTGGACGGAATCGACCCCTTCTCGGGGGAACGCCTGCTGCGCCGCTCCACGGCGCGTGTGCTCCGGGCACTGATGGCGACCTGCGGCCTCTACGACGGCTCCGGGGAGTTTGCCGTTCGGGTGGGCATCCCTGCGAAGAGCGGTGTCGGAGGCGGGATCGTCGCTGCGGTTCCCGGACGGATGGGTATTGGTGTGTTCGGCCCGGCCCTTGACGGAAAGGGGAATTCCGTGGGCGGCATGGCGGTGCTTGAACACCTCTCGGCACGGGGGAATCTCAGGGTTCTTTAGGAAAGGAGGCGTCGGAAGATGACGCATGCGCTGCTGTTTGTCGAGGATGTTCATGTCGAGAAGGATGGATCGTCGATTCTTCGGGGGGTGACGCTTCAGGTCCGCCCTGGGGAGATCGTCGGAGTTCTCGGCAGAAACGGTGCGGGAAAGTCGAGCCTGGCCTATTCCATCATGGGAATAGGGCGATATCGTCCCTCCAGGGGGCAGATCCGGTTCGACGGGGAGGATCTTTTGCCCCTTTCCGTGACGGATCGGGCCCGACGGGGTATTTCCTTGGCCTGGCAGCATCCTGCCCGGTATGAAGGGATTTCCGTTCGGGATTATCTGCGTCTTTCCTCGCAGCGCGTCACCGAGGGAATGATGGAGGACGCGCTCTCCAGGGTGATGCTCGATCCGCCCTATCTGGACCGGATGGTGGACAAGAGTCTCTCCGGAGGTGAACGAAAGCGCATAGAACTCGCGTCCATTTTCCTGATGCACCCGAGGCTTTCGGTCCTGGACGAGCCCGATTCGGGCGTGGATCTTCTCGCGCTCGGAGAGATCATGACGCTTTTCCGGACCCTTTCCGAGGGGGGCAATGCGGTGCTCATCATCACGCATCGGGAGGATGTCGCCGCAGCCTGCGACAGGTCCTATCTCATGTGCGGAGGGAGAATGATCCTTGAGGGGAGTGCCGAGGCAGTGAAGCGCTATTTCCTCTCCCAATGTTCCCCCTGCACGGAGCTGGAGCCCGAGATCGTGAAAGAGGTGTGTTGACCATGGCCTTCGATGCGGCGTCGGAATACACCACGTTGGTTTCCATTGCGTCCGAGACGGGAGGGCACGGGGCCTCCGTGGGGAGTGCCGACGCGGTCTACGTGGTGGTCCATGCGAACAAGATCCTCGCTTCCCACCCCCTGCCGGGGGTTACCATCGACGCGACGGAAAAAGAGGACGGTATCGAGGCCTTCATCACCGTGGACGACGGGGTGGTTCTGTCGAAACAGGTGCATCTCTGTTTCGGACATCTCGGAACGGAGGGGCGGCAGGTCATCACGAGCCATGTCTCCATCGGTGCCCGAGCCAGGGCGACCTTCCTCGCTCATTGCATTTTTCCGAATGCAGTGGAGTTTCTTCACGCCATGGAGGGAGACATCGTCGTCGGAGAAGGGGCGGAGTTCACCTACAACGAAGTCCATGTCCACGGCCCGGAGGGGCGGATCTCGGTGAAACCCGTCAGCCGGGTCGTGCTTCACGACAGGGCGTTCTACCGGGGTGATTTTACCCTCGTGGAAGGACGCGTAGGGGATCTGGACATCCTCATCGACGTGGACGCCCGTGGCGTGGGAAGCCGGGTGGAACTCACCTCCAAAGTCTACGGCAAAGACGACGACCAGTGTCGTGTGCAGGATTTCGTCCGTCTCAACGGCGCGGGAAGCACCGCCCTGGTGAAGGCCAAGGTGGTGCTTCGGGACGCAAGCTCGGGGTTGTTTCACGGCCTGGTGGAAGGAGCCGCCGCTGGTGCTCGGGGGCACGTGGACTGTACGGAAGTCATCCAGGGGGCGGCGAGGGCGGAGGCATCCCCGGTCGTGCGGGTGACGCACCCCGAGGCGGAAGTGACCCACGAGGCCGCCATCGGGAGAATTGCCGACGACAAGATCGAGGGACTTATGGCCAAGGGGCTTGACGAGGCTCAGGCGGTGGACGTCATCGTCTCGGGGCTGCTCCGTTAGGGCTCAAAAAAGCAAAAAGGAGAGCGAGAAACGAAACAACAGGGCCGGGGTACCTCTCAGGGGCGCCCCGGCTCGTCGTTTACGCCGGTCCCGTTGTTGTCCGCCAGGATGACGCCCTCGTTGCTCTCTCCGTTCATGTAGACAGAGAAATGCCCCTTGTAGATGCGGATGGCATCGTGGGGTCCCAGTTCGAAGGGCATACCGTCGAACCAGCTTTCGTCGAAGATGTTGCGCTTCTCGCCGTCGTAGACGGGCATGTAGAGGACGTTGTCCACTTCCAGATCCGAGAAGAAATGAGTGCCGTAGGAGAGTTCCGGCATGTAGCCCAGCTTCGGAATGCCGAGTTCGACGATGCAGCAGCAGTTCGTCAATTCATGGTACTGCACGGGAACACCCAATTCGGGGTTGCTCGAACCTACGCGTCCCGGCGAGACGAAGATGAACTTGTTTCCCGAAAGCTGCTGGTTCACTCGTCCCACACTTCGTGCCACGGCGAAGAAATTCTCCGCCACGGCATAGACCCGGTGATCCACGTAGACGAGGTAGGGAACGTCGGTGACGGCGCCGTTGGTGACCATACGGTCCGCCTTGAGGATGACCCGTCGGTCCGGCGTCTCGGGAATGTCCGTGCAGGGCTCGCTCTGGGCCTGCCACAGGGGGCGGGACTGGAGGAGTTCGAGGTGGTCCTCCTCCGGCTCGTAGGCGAACTCCACGTCCGCGGGGACACCCATGGCCTGCTCCAACAGAGCGAGAGTCCTCTTCATGCGGCTGAAGAAGCGGGGATATTTGCGGGGAAATTCCTCGAAGGTGAGGCATATCTTCGAGAAACCCTCCGAGAGCTCCGAGAGGGGACAAAGGGCCATGAACGTGCCTCCGTCCGGGTCCGGGTGGTACACCTGGGCGTAGGTGCTCAGGTCCCTGTGGAACGGGTAGATCTGCTTCCAGCACTTCTTCACGTCCAGTGTGGTCAGGTCGTCGGGGTGTTCCCGATCCACGGCCTGAAAGTGTTCCTGGGCGTGGCGCATGATCTTGTACGGGTTTTGTCCTTCCGGGCGCAGATTGGGATTCGTGAGTGAATAGGTTCTGGCGTATCCTCTTTTGGTGCTCATGGTGCCGAGACCGAAGACGAGGCGAACCACCCCGTCCTCGGCGCGAAGTCGTGTGGACCAGCGCCGGAAATTCTTCGAGTAGGCCACGCCTCCCGTGGTGGGGTAGAAATAACGACCGCGCCATTTTCCGGCCATGCGCATGACGATGATGCCCATCGCGTCCTCTCCCAGTCCGTGTTTTTCCCGGTAGCTCACGGCCTTCTGAAAGAATGTTCGTGCGTAAATGCGCTTGATGCTGGTCGTGACGGCGCTCATCCGCACGTCGAGATCGTTGGTGACGTTTCCGAAGAAGGTGCTGAGGTATTTCCCCGCGAAGGAGTGAATGACCGAATCTTCAAGGACGCTGCTGCTGCGGACCACGAGGGGATCATCGACCTCCGCGAGAAAGGTGCGGAGGGCAAGGAGAGCATTTTCGGGCAGCGGTGTGGCGAGAAAAAGTTTTTCGGTCTCCTCCGGATGGAGGAGCGCCGCCGACGGCGAAAAATCGGGAATCTGCCGGAGGAAATCGTAGAACGTGTTCACGGAGAGAAACAGGGAACGGGGCAATGCAGTCCTTGCAAGTGCCTCGTCACCGCTGTTTCGAAGTGTGTGGATGGCGTAGAGTAGCGAGCGTCCCTTGCCTCCCACATGACCGTCACCGACGATGAGGGGGGCGAATTCCGGATCGCTGAGGGGATCCCACGCAAAGTACCGTTTTGTTGTCTTTTCCGTGCCGCTCATGGCGTCGTCCTTTCAGAACCGTCGCTGATGCGCCCTGATGGAAACCTTACGCTTTTCCCATCGCGTTTTCCTTGTTGGAGCAAGAACGTCGTGCTCGCGAAAAAGGTGCGTGGATTTTGGAAACGGGCAGAAAAACCCCGGAGAGATGTCCCCTCATGGCGAGGGATTTCCGGTAATGACGCCGATCTCCTCCTCGCCGTCGAGAAAGACGTCGAAATTGCCCTGGTAGATGCGAATGGACGGGTGAGCTCCCAGCGTATAGGGCGCCGTGTCGAACCATGTTTTCGCATAAATGTTGCCGCTCGCTCCGTCGAAGACGGGAAGATAGAGAATGTTGTCCACGTCGAGATCGAGGAAGAAGTGTGTGCCGTAAGAAAGCTCCGGAGTCATGCCGCGGCTGGGGATTCCCAGCTCCACAAGGCATCCGCAGTTGGAGATTTCATTGTAGAGCGCGGGAACGCCGAGTGCCGGGTTTGTGCTGCCCCATCGGCCGGGGCCGACAAGGATATAGCGCTTCCCCTCGAGTTGCGCGTTGATCGCACCGATTCCCCGGGCGACCTCGTAGAAGTCCGCCTGTTGCCCGTAGATGTCCGGATCCACGTACACGAGATGGCTGATGTGCCGCAGAAGGCCGTTGGCGACCATGCGATTTCCCCGGAGAATGAGACGATTTTCCGGAATGTAGGAGGGGATGACGACGCGTCCCAGGTCCTCGAACGTCGAAAGCGGACGAAGCTGGACCAGGGTGAGCTCTCCCGGGTCCGATTCGTAGACCATTTCCATGTCCGCAGGCAACCCCATTTCCTGTTCAAAAAGGGCGAGGAGACGGCGGACGGTCCTGAAAAGCGCGCCGCAACGTCTGGGAAAATCCGCAAAGGTGAAGGCCGGGCGCGGAGTGTCCATGCCTCTGGTATCCGTGTGCAGCCAGTGGAACATGTTTCCGTCGAACCATTCGATGAACGCCGGAGCGAATGCGTGATGTTTCATGATTTCCGCCAGGGCGAATTCCACGCGCCCTGTGAGGAAAAAGCCGTGTTCCAGGTCCACGTAGTCGAACTCTTCCTGGGAATGAGCAAAAATATCGCTCGGACGATTCCCCTCTGCGCGGAGATTCGGGTTCGTCAGATAGAACGTCCGGGCGAAAACGCGGTCCACCGTGCGTGTTCCGAGGCCGAAACAGACGCGCATCACTCCGTCGTCCTTGTTGATTCGGGGGGAAGGGCGCCGGAAGACCTTGGAGTAGGCCGTGGCGGCGAATTCAGGGTAGTACCAGGAGCCGCGGCGCCTGCCGACGATGGGCTGAATGAGGACGGCCATTTTCTCGCGATGCGGTTCGATGCCGTGTTTTCTCTGGTATTCCCGTGCCGAGGGATTGAAGGTGGAGGCGAAAACCTGTTTGACTGCTCGTTCGATGCGTTTGAGCCGGTACTCGGGAGAACCGGTGTTGCCGAAAAAGCGTGTGGCGTATTTCCCTGCGAAGGAAAGGACCGTGTCGTCCTCGAGAATGGAGGAGGAGCGCACGGCAATGGGAACGGGGATGCGCTCGGAGATGGTGGAGAGCACGGGAGAGAGCGCCGGAGGAAGAGAGGCGTTCTCGAACTGTTCGAGGATGTCGTTGTAGTCGTCGGTCTGATCGACGAATTCTCTCAGGTTGTTCATGGCCAGAAACTCGTCGAAGATTTCCGTGGAGACGACGTAGGTCAGCTCGGGAAATCCGACGAGCGGTCGTACTTCCTCCGCTCCTTCCAGAGCGGCGTGGGCGAAGGCAAGCCCGCGGGCCTTGCCCCCCACCGCGCCATCTCCGATGAGCCACCCGCGCTGCCGGTAGAAGGGTTTGGGGTCGAATCTGTTGAAGGATTCCGCGTTCGTCATGATTCCCTCCTTAGTCGTTCCGTGTCCAGACGTCGTTCGCCTGAAAGTGCGTCAGGGCATGAAGGATGTTGCTGCGCAGAGAGGGTTGTTCGCCGCAGAGACGTTCCACAAGTTTTTTTGCTCCGGCCCGGCGGCTCTTTCCGGAGAAGGGACAGGCCATGTCGAGAGGGTTCAGGCTGAGGCGCAGCACCTCCCGGGCGATGCGCGCTTCCTCCACGAAGACAAGGGGGCGGATGACGGTGATGCCCGTCCTGCTGTGCCACAACTTCGGCTTGAAGCAACGGAACCGTCCTCCTTCCAGAAGATTCAGGAAGACCGTCTCCACCACATCGTCCAGGTGGTGGCCGAGAGCCAGAAGGTTGCACTCCTCCTCCCTGGCCGTGGTGTTCAGCAAGCCCCGGCGAAGATGGGCGCAGAAGCTGCAGGGAGAGCGCTCCTCCCTTGCGCGGATGATGCCGAAGATGTCGTGCTCGACGAGGCGGAAGGGGACCTCCAGCCTGTCGCAGAGCGATGCGAGTGTGCCTGTATCCAGGGCCTCGCCCGTCGGGTTGACGGTGCAGGCTTTGAGCGAGAAGGAGACGGGGCTCCGTTGCCGCAGATGGTGGAGGGCCAGCAGAAGGATCAGGCTGTCCTTTCCCCCGGAGAGGCCGACGAGAATGCGGTCTCCCTCGGAAATCATGGAGTGAGCTGCGACGGCCTGTCCGACTAGGGAGCGGATCTTCTGCGAAAGACGCGGTTCCTCCTTCGGGGCTTTCGAGGGATGCATTGCCTCCGCCGGAGTGGGAGCGCATGTCGGCACGTGGTTCCACCTCACAAAAAGAAGCGTGGTTGTGTCCATGAGACTTGAGACCTATACTAGATTCGGTCGGCAAGGATGCGGCAGACCGGAGGAGGTGCTTTCTTGGCGGAGCAGGAAGTGCTGCATCATAAATTACAGGAAGTTCTCGATCATGTCGATAAGTCCTTGAACTATAGCATAGAGAGCGTGAGCATGATTCACGAGGAATCGCTGGCGCGCTATCAGGAGTTGCTCCAGGACCTGGACAGGGCGCAGCGAGACATCGAGGACGTCATCAAGGCCAACGACGAGGCGAACGCGGCGTACCGCATGGCGAGGAACCGCCTC
>NZ_JARKPW010000085.1:0-1692 GCF_029975095.1 Aminiphilus sp. | reverse complement strand
GGATTCGTTTTTCCCATCTGCGAATGTTCCAGCGTGCCCATCATGCGGCGCCTCGTCCACAAAGGGGTTCCTCTCCACGTAGGAGTGACGTTCATGATGGCCGCACCCATCGTCAACCCGGTGGTGCTGCTCTCCACCTATTATGCCTTCGGTGGGAACGTCCTCGCTGCGGTGGTACGGGCTGCTTTGGGCATGTTCGGCGCTATGGCGGTTGGATATGCGGCGACGAAGGGGTTTCCGCGAAAGGATGTGCTGCTTGTCCGCGGGCTGCCCGAGAGAGACCTGTGCGGCTGCGGTCACCGTCATGTCCATGAAGATCATGGTCACGATCACGGAGCAGGGGGTTGCTGTTGCGGCGATCATGAGCATGGACACGGGACGGTCCGCTCCGAAGGCACGCCGGGAGCGCTCGCCCTCGTTGAGAACGTCCTGCGGCACACCGGAGCGGAGCTCTTTTCGGTGGGGCGTTTTCTCATCCTCGGAGCGTTCATCTCCGCTCTGGCCCAGACGGGCTTCTCCTGGAATCTTCTGACCGGCGTAGGGCAGCATCCGGTTCTCTCCGTGGTTGTCATGATGCTTCTCGCCTTTGTCCTGTCCCTTTGTTCTGAGGCGGATGCCTTCGTTGCCAGGACTTTTGTGGGGGCCTTTTCTCCGGGGGCGGTGACGGCGTTCATCCTCCTGGGGCCCATGATCGACGTGAAGAACGTACTCATGCTGCTGGAAGGGTTTCGCGGGAAATTCGTGCTCTTTCTGACAGGTGCGGCCTTTGCGGTGTGCTTCGTGCTCTCCGTGGCGGTCAACATCGTGCGTTTCTAGGAAGAGGGTGCGGCATGCGACGTCTCGATCCCGATGAAACGCTCTGGTTTGTTCTGCTTCTCGGATACGGCCTTTACATGACCTTTCTTCTCGTCTCCGGAGACGTGCGTTATTTCATGCATCCCCGCATGTTTCCCTTCATCGCGGCTGCGGCAGGCGTCTTTTTTCTCCTCGCCGCCGTCCAGACAAGTTGCCTTTTCCGTTCTTCAGATGCGGATCGGAGGCGGGGACGTCTCTGGTTCGTTCTCTTTGCTCTTCCCCTCCTGCTCGGTATGACCGTGGCTCCGAGAGGAATGCATGAAGAGACCGCCATGAGGAAAGGGATGGCCTATAGCGGTGCCCGAGGAGAGATTGCCTCGTTTCTCGATCCTCCGGAAAAGAGAATTGGATCCCCCTCCATGGGAGGAAATGGATTGATGGAAACAGGAGCGTCTGATATATTAGGGGACAGTGATTTTGACCCCGACGGTTTCTTCACCGTGGATCCGATGCATTTCGACAGAAAACTCCGTCTTCTGGAGGAGTCCCTTTCTTCCTTGACAGGACGGAAAGGCCGTATCTCCGGTTTTGTGCAACGGAGAGACACGCTTCCCGCCGCGCGGTTTTTCGTGGCACGCATGCTCATGGTCTGCTGTGCCGCTGATGCTCTTGTCACGGGACTTCTGGTGGAATGGCCCGAGGGAGTTGCCCTGGAGCCCGGCGCATGGGTCGAGGCGGAGGGCGTACTGGGGAGTACGGAATTCTTCGATGACTGGCTGGGCAGGGATGTGACGGTTCCCTTTCTCAAGGCCGAGCGCGTTGTCCCTATCGCGAAACCGGCGAACATTTACGTCTATCCGTCCCTGCCGCGTTCCATTCTGGATTAGAACAGTGTTG
>NZ_JARKPW010000083.1:0-4467 GCF_029975095.1 Aminiphilus sp. | reverse complement strand
TCCTCTTCAAGCCGGAAGAGTTCCGTCGCGATGTCCTTGTCGCAGCAGGGTGCCCTGGCCATGCCGAGGGCGGCCTGGCACTCGTCGAGAGTGCCGTAGGTTTCCACCCGCACATGATCTTTGGGGATCCGCTCGCCGCTTCCGAGGGACGTGTCCCCCTTGTCGCCGCCCTTGGTGGTGATCCATACCTCCGACATGCCGTTTCACCTCCCCGTTTTTTGAGAACACTTCAGATATCTGAGGACCTCCGAACGGAAGTCCTCAGGCGCCACATCCGCCGCACCCGCCTCCGCAGCTCTCGCACCCGCTGCCGCATCCGCCTCCAAGAGTGCTGAAGGAAGCCCGGAGCATGGCATCGGCAAGAAGTCCCGAAGGAATTTCCTGGTATCCGTGACCTTCGTACCGTATCGTGCGGCATGTGGTGGCCGTCTCGCCGCAGGAGCAGGGCTCGAAGGATGTCTCCGCACCGATGAGATCCTCCAGAGGAATTTCTTGGCCGCCGAGTTCGTTCAAGGTGAAGGTGACGAGATTGCCTCGGCGTACCGTCTCCTCGTCCGTGCCGGAAAGTTCCTTTTCCAGCAGGGTCACTTCCATGCCCATAAGGCGAAAACGCGGGGCCATCTGATCATGGAGTTTGCGCAGGGTTTCCCCGGTTTTTTTCCAGCTTTCGCAGGAAACATCCGAAAGGGTATAGTGGGTTATCACGATTTCACTCACAAGAGAGCCTCCTTCATTGGTCCGTTCGGTCATTCGCCTTTTTCGGGAATGACGAAGAGAGCTTTGGCCTCCACATGGATCGTTCCATCCTCGGCCAGGATGTGCGCTTTGGTGGCGACCTTTCTGCCCCGGCGCTCCTCCGCCCAGCCAAAAGCGGTATAGGGTATTCCTGCCATGACCGGGCGCAGAAAACGAACGGAGAGCGAGCCGGTGAACCCCCAATCCGCCCAAGTTTCTCGGAGAGCCCAGGCCATGGCGTCGTCGGTGATTGCCGAGAGGATGCCCCCGTGGACGACGCCTTTGTAGCCGCACCACGTTTCGTCCGCTCTGAAGGGGATTTCCGTGCGGTGCTCCTCCTCGTTCCAGAATATGGCGAGATCCAATGCCCTCGGGTTGCTTTCGACACTTCCGCAGACAAAGCAACCGGGGCTTCTCAGGCATGCCTTCATGGAAAAACCCTCCAGTTCTTCGGTGTTTCTTCGGAGAACACCCCAAGACTACCGACTGGACTGGATTTGTCAACAGCAATGACCATGAGGTTCCGTCGGGACGATCGTTGTCTCCGTCGTTGCCGTTGAAGAGCGGCTCCGGAGGTCTGCAAGATCCTCCTGCAGTCTCGACATGGCAAGCTCCTGCTTTTAAGGGCGAAAACTCGCCATAGGCCTTTCCCTTCCGCCCCTCCTCTTTCTTTCTTTTTTTCAAGGAAGCTCTGAATAAGGCTGCGTCAGCTCTGCAGGGCGCCTCACAGAGCCTGATGCGACCCGAGTGAAGGGAGGCAAAAGGTCTTTATTCAGAGCTTCCTCAAAAGTTACCCTTCTCTCCCATCTGGAAACTCTATCGGACTGCGTCACCGTTTCGAAGATCTCTTTTGTAAGTCAATGATGTGCATGGCGGTGTCCTTGACGTGTTTTGAGGAATCGAGTATGATCCCTTCGTATCAAAAAAAGCCGGAGTGGCGGAATGGTAGACGCAGCGGACTCAAAATCCGCCAGGGTTCACCCCCTGTGGGAGTTCGAGTCTCCCCTCCGGCACCACAGTGATAAATCGCTTCTTTGTCAGTGTCTTTGTTCAGCAAAGTGAGTCTTTTCCCGAAATGGTCATTTATTGAGGCCGCCTCTCCCGAAAGGTCCGGGAGGGGTTTTCTTTTGTGGTATGATTGTCCGGATTTCGCCACTGGCGGGATGATTTCACGGAAAGGGCGTGTGTGGATGTTCACTCTTCAGGGGGACGTGAGGCGTGTTTGCGGAGGCGCGGTCGAAGCGGCCTCTGCGTGATGGAATCGAAAAATCGTTGCAGTGCCGCCGTTTCGGTCGCGAGGAAAGCGTGAGCCCCTCTGCAAACACTCGTCGATGACGGGTGAAGGACCGAAAAAAGGAGCACAGTTGTCATGAATCGATATACGTTCAAGGGCGCCGACCTTCGAAAGGACGGACCCCGGCTTCGCCGTTTTTTCAACCAGATTTTCGACCCCGAAAAGGTGGGGGATTTTGCGGAATCCCTGGCTCTTCATTTTCCACGGATGGAAGGGCGCTCGTGGTTTCTCGCGGAAGAGGATTCCAGCGGCGAGATCGCTGCGGGGTGCGCGCTCATTCCGTGGAAATGGAGGATGGAGAATGTCGTCCTCGACGTGGCCGAACTGGGAATCGTCGGTACCGGCGAGGCGCACCGCAATCAGGGCCTGATGCGGCGCCTGCACGCCGAGTTCATGGAGGCGGTTCGGGAGAAGGGTTTCCATCTTGTCGTCATCCAGGGCATCCCCGGCTTCTATGACAAGTTGGGTTTTCGCTATGCCCTGCCTTTGTGCGCGCACATCGACCTTCCTCTCCATGCGGTGGCGAAGGAAGAGCCGGGAAATGTGACGTTTCGTCCCGCCGGCATCGGGGACATTCCCTTTTTGGTGGAGGAGGACGAGGCATTTGCCCGAGCCAATGTCGTCTCCGCCGTTCGCGGCGCGGAACACTGGACGTATCTTCTCACGGACGGACAGAAGACGGAGTACGGCTCGGAGTTTTTGATTTTCGAGGACGCCGGGGGACGAAAGGGATATGCTCGTCTTCCCCGGTTCGGGTTCGGCAGCGGCCTCATCGTGAGCGAGGTCAGTGAGGGGATTTCCTGGGAAATGGGGGCCGCGCTTCTGGGATACTGCCGCCGTCTCGCGGAGAAACGGAGAAAGCCCTACATCCGGCTCGACCTGCATCCCGACGCCCCTCTTTCGCGGATCGCTCTGGCGTCGGGGGCGGTCCTGGGGGGCATGTACGCCTTTCAGGTTCTCATTCCCGATCACCGCATGTTTTTGCTGCATCTGGCACCGGTGCTGGAGAAACGTCTGGAGCGCGGGCTTTTTTCCGGCTACTCCGGTGCGTTGCGCCTGGACTTTTTCGACGAGAGCCTGGACCTGATCTGGTGCGGAGGACGGCTTACGGAGATCCGCCCGGGGGACGAAAAACCTTGTGCCGCCCATTTCTGTGTCCACAGAGAGCTGTTTCCGTCGCTCTGCCTGGGGCATCGGTCCTGGCGGGAGCTTCAGCAAACAAGGCCGGACATTTTCCCCGCGCTCTCTGACACAGGTTCTCGGGTGGGGCGGGTTTCCGATCCGACGGAATCGTTGATCGACGAGCTGTTTCCGCCCCGACGGTCCTGGATCTACGAGCAATATTGAGATAATGGAGGAATCGACGGATGATAAGACTGGAGACGAGTAAGGGAGACATCGTGCTGGAGCTCGACGCGGAAAGGGCGCCGAAGACGGCGGAAAACTTTCTCGCGTATGTCAAGGAAGGGTTCTACGATGGCACCGTTTTTCATCGGGTCATCGACGGATTCATGATTCAGGGAGGCGGCTTCGACGAGACCATGACGCAGAAGCCGACCAGGGATCCTGTCGAGAACGAGGCGAACAACGGTTTGAAGAACGAGGCCTACACCGTTGCCATGGCCCGGACAAAGGATCCCCATTCGGCGACGGCGCAGTTCTTCATCAACGTCAAGGACAACGCTTTTCTCAACCATACGGCACAGAACGTCCAGGGATGGGGGTATGCCGTCTTTGGCCGCGTTGTGGAGGGGAAAGACGTGGTCGATGCCATCAAGACCGTGGACACCGGCAGCGTCGGATTTTTTCAGGACGTTCCCCTGGAGCCGGTGGTGATCCTCAAGGCGTCGGTGATCGAGTAGGTTTTCGCTCTGCCGCAATGCACACGGCCCCCTTCTCTTCGAGAAGGGGGCCGTGTGCATTGCACCGACTGAAAGACGGCTCTGGCGAAGGCGCTTCGACCGAAAGCGTCCATCCAGGCCGCCGCAAGGTCATTTCAACGTCGGCAGCGCTCCCGCGAGGCTGTTCACGAGTCTGCTCGGACCGAAGAGGCATATGGCCGAATAGCGGAGATCCGCGAGCGGTGTCCGTGCGATTGCCTCCATATAGACCTCGTAGGGAATCTCTGAAAAACTCCGCGCGGATGTCGCCGTTTTTTCCTTGAGACCGTAAAAGAAATTCCAAAGCCGCGGTATTTCTGCGGTACGACCTTTTTTCCAGGGGGCTGAGGTGTGATGAAGCGACAGAAAACCTTCGCGAGGGCCATTTCGTTCGAGAAACACCGAAAACCCACAAAACGAGAACTCTTTCTCGCCGAAAGGGAACGGGTCGTCCCTTGGAAAGAGCTTTGTTCTCTTCTCGAACCCTTCTAGCCGAAAGAGGGAAAGGGGCGTCCTCCCATAGGGCTGGAGAGAATGCTCCGGATCCACTTTCTCCAG
>NZ_JARKPW010000077.1:0-1963 GCF_029975095.1 Aminiphilus sp. | reverse complement strand
GCAAGCGCCATTTTTCTCCGAGAAAAAAAGCGCCGCCGATGCCCACCAGGGTTCCCACGGAGGAAAGCGCGTCCGAACGATGGTCCCACGCCTTCGCCACGAGCACGCTGCTGTCGAGGCGGCGGCCCCAGAGAAGCGTGTAGCGGTAGAGCCACTCCTTGGACACCACGGACAGAACGGCCGCGAACAGCGCAATGCCCCCCGGAGCAACCGGAAGTGTACCTCGATGAATTTCCAGGAGCCGGACCGCAGCGGTCCAGAAAATGCCCACACCCACAAGGGCAAGAAAAACACCGCAAAGCAGGGCGAGAATAGTCTCGATCCGTCCGTGACCGAAATCATGTCCTTCGTCCTCGGGCCTCTGCACGAAACGAAACCCGAGGACCACCACCACATCCGTGAGAAGATCCGACAGCGAATGCGTCGCGTCGGCGATCATGGCGGCACTTCGTCCCGCGTATCCGGCAAGATATTTGAAGAGAGTGAGAAAGAGATTCACCAGGAGTCCCTGGGTACCGATCCGCGACGCTGTCTGGGCACGCCGCACCAGAAGTTCCTCCCGATCCGGGGCGTTCCGGAGGGATTCCCGCCCGGTGTCCTCGGCTCCCCCCGAGAATGCCGTCTGTTCTTTCGTTTTCATGCACTACTCCACCACCTCATGTTGTCGATGTCCACGTCGGAGCAGGGAGCAAGATCGTCCACGTGTTCATTATAACTCTGCGACATTTCCCGTTCCGGCGTTTCCCCGTCTCACTTCGCGGGCAGAACAACTCCGCCGGACACCCTCGGGACAATCCTTTTCTCCCCCCTTGCGCAAAGAGCGGACAGAACGTAAGCTCCAGAAACACCTGAATCCCGCCCAAGGAGCGTGACCGCCCATGCGAAACCGGAGCACCGCACCTCTGTTGTTCCTCTCGTTCCTCGCCCTCATGTTCTCGGCCCTGCCTTCCTTCGGAGAGACACCGTTTCGCTTCGCCCCCCACAACCCGGCCTTTCTGGAATGGCAAGCGGCGAGAGAAACGGAAACACTTTCGGCACAGACGGAAGGCGAGCATGGAAAGGGGTACGTCCCCTCGCCGGTGAACCTGCGCCACATCACGACCCTCTCCGAAACGGCCCTGGGACTCCGTGCAAAAAGCCTCCCCGTCTCCTACGACCTGCGAAACGTGGCAGGAACGAGCTACGTGACCGCCGTGCGCGACCAGGGCGCCTACGGTACCTGCTGGGCTTTCGCGGCCCTTGGCTCCGTGGAGTCCAACCTGCTCAAAAACGGCGAAGCGGCATTGGACCTCTCCGAGCGACACCACTCCTGGTTCGGATACACCGACGAGAACACCGGCGCAGGCACCTTCCCGGCCTTCACCTGCGATGCTCCCTGCAATCCCTATGACGAAGGAGGCGATTCGTGGAGATCCGCCGCGCTCGTCGCCCGGGGGACCGGCCCCGTCCTGGAGAGCGACGACCCCTATTCGGGACTCCCCGGTGCGGCCACGAGCCGCGCTGCCAGGGTTCGCGTGCGGGACGTGCTCTATCTGCCGATCCGGAACGGATCAAGCTACACTGTTGCCACGACGAAGCAGGCTCTCATGACCTACGGAGCCCTTTCCGTCGCAGTGCACATGGCCGTCCAGGACCCCGACTCCTGGAACAGCGCCACCAACGCCCTCTATGTCGCCTCGGGCGGATTTGACGATCTGGATCACCAGGTGCTGGTGGTGGGCTGGGACGACGCCTTCCCCAAGGAGAATTTCGGCCGGAACACCCCCGCTTCGAACGGAGCCTGGCTCATCAAGAACAGTTGGGGAAGCGCCTGGGGCAAAGCGGGATACTTCTGGCTCTCCTACGAGGACGCCCCTCTGAACACCTCCGAGGTGGTGGCCTATGTCTCAGAACCGGTCGCTCACGCCGCAACCATCTATCAGTACGACCCCCTCGGATGGGTAGGCCAGATCGGCGTTCCCGG
>NZ_JARKPW010000143.1:0-7577 GCF_029975095.1 Aminiphilus sp. | reverse complement strand
CTGCTGCTCTTCGTTCGGCTTCCGCCGATAGGGCTTCCCCTTCACGCTTCACCATAAAAGATCGCTCCCCTACGGCTCCACGACTCCGAGTTCGCCCTTCCCGTCTCTCTCTCTGCTGCCTTCGAACTTGTCAAGGTGCTGAAGCGCTGCTCGCTCTTCTCGGCGAGCGCAAGAGATATTCTATCAGCCCTCCCTAAAGCTGTCAACATCTCCTGCGGCTCAGTTTTTACACAGTTTTTCCGTGGCCCAAAAACCAACTGTCGCAACGGGCCGAAGCCTCCCCGCGGAATGTTTCGCGGGGGACGATCGCGACGTTTTGTATCAAGCGTTGTCCTTGCTTTCCTCTATCTGCGAGACATCGAGATCAAGGATTCCCTCTTCGAGCAGAAGCTCATCCGAGGGATGCGAACTTCCTCCGTCCTCCTCGTCCGGGGAGGAGCTCGGAGATGACAAATCGAGACCCATTCCCTGCGTTTTTCGGGCAAGCACTTCCTGGACGATCTCCGCAAGCAGTTCCGGGTGCTCCTGGAAGTATTTGGCGAGGTTGTCCTTCCCCTGCCCGAGAGTTTCCCCTTTATAGGCGAGCCAGGAGCCCTTACGTTTGATGACACCGATATCCAATGCCATATCCACTGCGGCCATTTCCCGAGGAACGCCTTTCCCATAAACGAGAGTGGTATGGGCTGTCCGGAAAGGAGGCGCCAGTTTGTTTTTTACAACTTTGATCCACAGCTCGTGCCCGATCGCATCGTCCCCCTTGTTCAGGGCTTTTCCGCGCTTTACCTCAATACGGAGAGAACTGTAGAATTTCAACGCTCTTCCACCGGTAGTGGTTTCCGAAGGGCCGGAGCCGTATCCGGAAGAGATCTGGGCACGAAGCTGGTTGATGAAAACTACCACCGTCCTGCTTCGAGAAATGGAGGACGTGAGACGACGCAACGCGTAAGACATGAGCCGGGCCTGGAGACCGACCTGCTGAGGATCGCCGATCTTCCCGTCGATCTCCGCCTGGGGACTGAGGGCGGCAACGGAGTCCACGACGACAATATCAACAGCCCCGCTTCGGACAAGTGCATCAAGGATGTAGAGTGCCTGTTCGCCGCTGTCCGGCTGAGACAGGTACATGGAAGCGATGTCCACCCCGACGGCGGCGGCCAGACGGGGATCCAACGCATGCTCCGCATCGATGAAGGCAACGATGCCTCCCTGCTTCTGAGCCTCCGCCAGGGCATGAAGGGCGATGGTCGTCTTTCCCGATCCCTCCGGGCCGAAGATTTCCACGACTCTCCCCCTTGGAAGCCCTCCGACACCGAGAGCAACGTCGAGTGGAAGGATTCCCGTGGGGATCACTTCCGTCTGGGGCAGATTGGCCTGTTCTCCCAGACGCATGATCGCGCCCTCGCCGAATTTGCTGCGAATATCTCCCAAAGCCTGGTCGAGAATATCTTCCCGAGTCAACTGGTCCTTTCGTTTTGCCATCTTCCAATCCTCCTACGACGAGGGTAAAAGCGTCTGCTCGCTGATGGGCGTATACACCGGACCCGTCGGTCGCAGATCGCTTTGCATAACCACAAGTGTGTTCCCGATCCATTCGACGCCATGAAGTGGATTCGACGAGACCGATTCAAAAAGGGAAATGCTGCAGTCTCTTGGTTCTCTGACTCTCGCAAGTGTCAGATGCGGCAGAAAGCGCCGTTTTTCCCTGGGGATGCCTTTCGTTTCCGCCATGTCCTCAACAAGTCGTTGGAGTTTTTCCAGAAGAACCACATCTCCCCCGATTCGAAGGCAAAGAACGCGAGGATCCCGTAAATGAGGCAACATCTCCACATTTTCGAGCCTCAGGGCGATTGCAGGGATTTTTTCTCCCTGTAACGTTCGCCTCAGAGTTTCGCAGTAGTCACAGAGAAGCGGATAAGGAAGGGATCCGAGAAACTTGAGCGTCACGTGAAGCGCTTCGGGACGTACCCATTTCAACGAGGGAGCCGTATTCTTCAGCTCGCGTATCCATGCGGCAATCCTTTTCTGCAGATCATGCTGCAAGGGAAGACACACAAAACTGCGGAGAAGTTCGTCCATGGTCATTTCTCCTTGACGCGACGCCACAACCACTCCAGCGCCAGCGCTGCCGTCCTGGCGCGCACGAAGGAGCGATCTCCGAAAAGGCGATGGAGCGTCGCTTCGGATCCCCTTTCATCAGCGATGCCGACCCACACAGTTCCGACAGGTTTACGCGGCGAGCCGCCCGAAGGTCCTGCAATGCCGGTGACAGCCACGGCCATGTCACCTCTGCACACAGTCCTTGCTCCTTCTGCCATGGCGAGGACACACCGTTCACTCACAGCCCCGTCCTCGCGGAGAACGGCTTCCGAAACCCCCAGAAGCCGCCTCTTGATATCGTCGGCGTAGCAGACTACACCACCCTTGAATACGGCGGAACAACCCGGTACATCGGTGATTCTGGCAGCAACAAGACCTCCTGTGCAGGATTCGGCAGTAGCAAACGTCACGCCTCTCGCTTCCGCGGCACGCACGAGCGCCTCCTCAAGGGTCGCCACTCCTGGTGGGAGGCAGTCGCAGGGCAACAAGTGACGCATAGTTTTCTCACCGGAGAGGACGGCCGCTTCTTCGCCTCGGAGCACGACGGTCACGCCTTCCGGGGATGGCAAAATGGAAACCGTCAGGGAGGCATCCGCAAGCAGCGGGGAAATGCGAGAGGAGAGCACCGTCTCTCCCATTCCAATCACGCGGATCTTCGTGGATACTGTCGAGCCCCTCTCCAAAGAGGAAAATGCCTCATCCGCCATGGCCCGAAATTCCCAGGGAACTCCCGGAAGAGCCAGGATCCTCGTGCCGGAGTGATCGAAGCGGATTCCCAACGCGGTTCCGAGAGGGTTGAAGATCGCTTCAGTGGAGGCAGGAATCGCTCCCTGGGTGGAACGCAATCCCTCGACGCGGCTCTTTCGTTCGAGATCTCCCTCGTACCGCTTGATCACCTCATCGAAAAGAGCGGTCGGAAGCAGCTCCGTCCCCAGGAAAGTCGCCAAGGCGTTCCGGGTTTTGTCGTCATGGGTAGGCCCGAGACCTCCGGAGAACACGAGAAGATCAACGGACCCTATCCAGTGGCGACAAACATCCACGATCGCTTTCACGTCGTCGGCGACGATCTCCATTCCCGCGATTTCCCATCCCAGAGCGGTGAGTTTTTCCGCGGTATAGCGACAATTCTCCTCTCGGCCGATTCCCCGGAGCAATTCGTCACCAACGGCGACGAGAGCGGCTTTCCTGGGGAACATCACGACGCGGCTCATCCGAAGAAAGAGGCGAAACCGCCCCGGAGGAACAGCCACAAAAGTCCGTGAAGAATCAGGTTCGCACCGACTCCTGCGGCGATGTCATCCGCCATGATTCCCACACCCCCGGGGAGCCTTTCCAGAGTACAGACCGGAAAAGGTTTCACAATGTCCAACACGCGAAAAAGGAACAGTGCCCCAAGAGCATTCGCGGGAGAATGGCCGAACATGGCGATCCATGTTCCCACCACTTCGTCGATCACGACCTCCGGAGGATCAGGGTTTTCCGTGCGGCGTGCGTGAACGTCGGCGGCAATACCGCCGACCACTGCAACCGCCGCGATCGCCCACAACGGGATCGGAACGAGAAGCGCCACGAGAAAAGCCGCCACGGAGCCCACCGTTCCGGGCATCGCCGTGAGGCGCCCAAGCCCCCCCAGCGTGGCCAGGGGCGTACACCATGCGTTGTCAAAACTGCTGCTCATCGCGCAAGAGCCTCCCCTATCATGTCATGCTCCGTTACCTCGGTAATGCGAACGGGAATAACCGTTCCAGGCAGAAGCAGCTCGGCGCAACCGGCAATCTCGATTCCACCGTCCACCTCCGGAGCTTCACGGAACGAGCGCCCCCAAGCGACGCCTGCGGCGACATCGTGTTCCTCCACGAGGACATCGAGAGTCCGACCTTCAAAACGGAGTTGCCTTTCGTAGGAAATATCCTCCTGAAGCCGCATGAGGCGATCCAACCGCCCCTTTCCGATTTCCGCGGGAACCTGCTGTCCCAAAGACGCCGCGTGAGTGCCTTCCTCCGCGGAAAAGATGAACCCGCCCAGGCGGTCGAACCGAACTTCTTCGATAAAGCGCAGGAGATTCGAAAAAGCTTTCTCGTCCTCTCCTGGAAATCCCACCATGACGGTGGTGCGAAGCGTGAAATCGGGGTCCAACTCTCTCGCATAAAGAAGGCTCCTGGAAAAGACCGATCCCTCGCCCCTTCTGTTCATTGCGGAGAGGATGCGGGCATCTGCGTGCTGCACCGGAATATCCGCGTAGGGAAGAACCTGGGGAAAAGCCCGTAGGGCATCCCAGAAACGGCAGTCGACCCGATCGGGATGGAGATAGAGCAAGCGTAGCCAGAGATGCGACGGCAAAGACCGGGAAAGATCCGCCAAAAGAGGAAGCAGCGCGTTTTTGCCGAAATCGGCACCGTACATGGTAAGATCCTGCGCCACCAGGCAGATCTCGCGGGCTCCCGTTTCCACAAGGCGCTCCGCTTCGGCAATCACCTCGGCAGGCGGAAGGCTTCTCAAGGGACCTCGAATGGATGGAATCATGCAATAACTACAGCGATTGTCACACCCCTCGGCAATTTTCAGGTAGCGCGACCAGGAAGAGATGCCGGGGAAGAGGACACGGCACGAGCCGGCTGACGAAGACACGCCGAGAAACGATCCAAGGGATTCCCACGCCTCAACGCCACCCCAAAAATCAACCGAAGGAAGCTCCTGGCGAAGTTCTTTTCCATATCGCTCCACCAAACAGCCGAGGACTCCGATCTTCTTGATGACTCCCTGATTTTTCAATTGCTCCAGGTCGAGGAGAACATCCACGCCCTCCTCGACGGCGGACGCGATAAAACCGCAGGTGTTTACGAGAACCATCTCCGCGGCGGAGACGTCGTCGACGAGACAGTGTCCGCCTTCCCGGGCAATGCCGGCGAAGCGTTCGCTGTCCACCTGGTTCTTCGCACATCCGAGGCTTAAAAGGTGAATTTTCATACGTAGGATGCTTTCCGGCCACAGCACCCCATGGTCATCGCATCTCCCCCTGGGGAGTAAAGCGAATCGTCCGGGGCTTGCCTGTTCCATCCGAAGCGGGAAGGCTCTTTCCCTGCCATGTGATCGTCACCACTGCAGGATTGCCCAAGCGAACGCTCGTTTCGGCGGAGACGGAGAATTCCTTCGAGTCCCCCTTCTGCATCGTTCCTGTATAAAGGATCCGTTCTCCCTGGCGAACCTGCACCCAGCAGGCTCCTGCAGTCTCGACGCGAAGAAGATCCATCGGCTCCTCCTGCTGGGGCTGGGGGGTTGTCGGAGCCATCTCGTGGAGCCAGGGGAAATCGACGCTCTCCACCCCCACGGGCCCCTCCGAGACAGGGGGAACTTCGTCGGAGAGAGGCAGAAACACCTGCAGCGCATCGGGAGAAAGGTCCGGGCTCGGGAACATCTCAGAAAGGACTCGCGCCACTTCCACGGGAGAGATGTTGGGGCTCGTCGTTCCAGTACCGTCAACGGCCTCCGGAAGGGGTTCCGAAGTCGCTTCCGGAATTTGGGCGGGCACCACCACCGCAGAGGGAGTCGTGCGCTCCGCGACGCTGCGGCGTATCGTATCCCACTGACTCCAGGCAAATGCCACCGCCACGATGACAAGCAGCACGAGGAGAATGTAGGCACCTCTTCGAGTAACACGGCGGAAGCCTTTCGTGGCGGTGGAATACGTACCCAACGCATGCGTCACGTTCGTCGCACCCGCAAGCGGGATCGCCCTCTCGAATGCAGGCCAGAGATCCTCCGCATCAAGAAAGGACAGATAGGATTTGACGAAACCGCGCACGTAGACTGCCGCCGGCAGATCCTCCAAGCGCCCTTCTTCAATGGCGGAAAGGATATGCTCTCTCACGCGCGTGTGCAAAGAGACCTCCGAGAGGGAAATGCCCTTTGCCAGCCTCATTTCCCGTGCTCTGGCACCAAGCTCTCCAAAGGACACGTGTCCCTCATCCACGGTTCAACCCCCTCCTCCCCGCTTCCAGCAAAGCATTCGCCGCCAGTTCAGGCTGTGGCGTACCGAACACGGAGTTCCCCGCCACGAGAACGTCACACCCACTTTTCACGAGGCATTCCGCGTTCTCCGCGGAAACACCGCCGTCAACCTCGATGAGAAACGAAAGCCCCTGCACTTCGCGGAAACGATGAAGCGCCTCAATTTTCGGCACAACCTCCGGCAGGAAGGATTGTCCTCCAAAACCCGGATTCACGGACATGACGAGGACTAAATCCACCAGATGAAGCACCGGGTACAGAAATTCCACCGGCGTTCCCGGATTGAGTGTGATGCCCGGGTGAACTCCCAATTCCCGAACGGATTGCAGAAGACGATGAATGTGAGGCGTTGCCTCCACGTGCACGGTAAGCACATCGGCCCCCTGAGTCGCGAAGGGAACAAGAAACGATTCCGGAGAAGCCACCATAAGGTGCACATCCATCGGCACTTCCGGGTAGTTACGTCGCAACGCACTCAAAAACATCGGGCCAAAAGAGAGATTCGGGACAAAATGTCCGTCCATGATATCCAAGTGAAGCCACTGATGCGTTCCATTCAGTGCATCGATATGGACACGCATCCCGAGGGGATCCGCCGCGAGCAGAGAAGGCGCGAGAAGAGGCCGGCGCTCCCTGGTTTGGAACAGATTCATCGATACCTGTCCTGCCACACGAAATCGCCTCCGAGGTAGATCGTCACCGCTGCTTCATTTTGGTAGGGCTCATTGAGAGTGATGTATTCGCCGCCTTTGACTTCCTTCTTCAGGATCTGTCTCGTCCCCTTGACATCCACGATCTCGATGCGCAATTCCAAAGGCTTCGTCAAAGGAGGCACCTGATACCGTATTTTGGCCAGTTTCTTCACGGCCTCGGGAGATGTCTGCGGTGGCGCCTGGGGAACCGGCGTCGGACGAGCCGGTTCATGCACCTGCGGCAACGGTTGAGAGGGCTGTTCCACCACGACTGTCTGCTGTCCCGGCTTTTGTTGCCCCGGGATTGTCACCGCTCCGGGAGCGGTGACTTCCTGCGGAGGGGTCTCCTTGGGTTTCTGAGCGGTGGCGACGATAATCTCCACTCGCGCTCCCTGGCTCACGGTTTTTCCGGCTGCGGGTTCCATGCGCATTACCACACCCGGGGGCGTGGTCTGCGTATAAAGATACCGCACAGTTCCGAGTTTAAGCCCCGAACCTTCGAGAAGGCGCTTCGCCTCGGCTTCGTTCCGCCCCGCCAGGTCCGGAACGACTGCGGTTCCGGCCTTGGTACCTCCAAGGCTCACGAGAAGGTCCACTCGCGTCTCTCGGGGAACCGCTGCGGGCGCGGCGGGACTTTGGGCGACGATCACTCCGGGCGGCACTTGCGGGTGAGAGACCCGGATCACATCTCCTGCGGTAAATCCCTCCTCCTGCAGCGCTCTGAGGGACTGCTCATACTCCATACCCCGCACATCGGGAAGAGGAAACCGCTGTCCTCCT
>NZ_JARKPW010000042.1:0-7051 GCF_029975095.1 Aminiphilus sp. | reverse complement strand
AAGATGGGAAAACTTCTGGACGAACTGCTCCAGATCTCCCGCATCGGACGCATGCTGCACGAACCCGAGACCGTTCCGTGGGACGAGCTGGTCCGTGAAGCCCTCGACGCCGTCGCGGGGGCCATCGCGCAGCGTGGCGTGGCCGTCCGGGTAGACCCGGTCCTGCTCACCCTGCACGGGGACCGGCGGCGTCTTGTGGAGATCTGGCAGAACCTGCTGGAGAACGCGGTGAAGTACATGGGCGACCAGCCGGTTCCGCTGGTCCATCTCGGTGTGGGAGGACACGGACAGGACGTGGTCTTCTTCGTGTGCGACAACGGCATGGGCATCGACCCCCGCTTCGCCGCAAAGATCTTCGGACTCTTCGAGAAGCTCGACAGCAAGAGCGAGGGATCCGGTCTCGGGCTCGCCATCGTGAAGCGCATCGTGGAACTCTACGGCGGAAAAGTCTGGATGGAATCGGAGGGAACGGGACGCGGGACATGCTTCCGCTTCACCCTTCCCGGAGCACTGCGACATTCCTCGAAGAAGGGGGAAGAACATCATGAAAGGGGAACCAATCGTCATTCTTCTCGTGGAGGATGACCCTGCCCACGCGGAGATCGTCCGGCGGAACTTTCGGGAGTTTCGCATGGCCAACCGTCTGGAACACGTGGAGGACGGACAGGAGGCGCTGGATTATCTCCACCGGCAGGGGCGTTACACGGACCCGGAAACCGCACCCCGTCCCGGACTCATTCTTCTGGACCTCAGGCTTCCCCGGGTGGACGGGTTGGAGGTGCTCCAACACATCAAGGAGGATCCGGAGCTGCAGTTCATTCCCGTGGTGGTCCTCACGACCTCCGCAGCGGAGAGCGACATGGTCCGGGCCTACGCGAACCATGCGAACAGCTATCTGGTGAAACCCGTGGACTTCTCCCAGTTCCTCGAACTGATGAAAATTCTGGGCTACTACTGGCTCGTGTGGAACGCGAACCCGCTCTGAAGCCCGAGAGCCCTCTCCCGGGCGTTCTTTTTCATTCCTGTTCCGACCGCCTTCGGAAGTCGTCCTCCACGCGGACGATGTCGTCCTCGCCCACGTACTCCCCGCACTGGACCTCAATGAGTTCCAGGGGAATCTTTCCCTGGTTGCCCAGGCGGTGCACGGCCCCCTTGGGAACGAAGATGCTCTCGCCCTCGTGGACGAAACGATCCGTGTCACCGATCCGAACCCAGGCGGTACCGCGGACTACAATCCAGTGCTCGCTCCGGTGCAGGTGATACTGAAGGCTCAACCGTTTTCCCGGAGCAATGACGATGCGTTTGATTTTATAGCGCTCCGACTCGTCCAGAATATGGTAACTCCCCCAGGGACGAACACTGTTCGGCGTCTGGGAGACCTCTTTCCGTCCCTTCCCCCGCAGGGCGGCCACGATGTTCCGTATCCCCTGAGAGGCGCCCCGGGGAAGCACTGCAACGGCATCGGAGGTGCTCACCACGATGCTGTCCCGCACTCCCTGGAGGGCCACAAGATGATCCGCGGCGAAGACGAGGTTCCCCGACGCATCATCGAGGACGCAATCACCGAGGACCACGTTGCCTGCCCCGTCCTTGGGGAGCACGTCGTAAACGGCATCCCAACTCCCCACATCGGACCATCCCGCCTGAAGGGGAACCATGGCGACGTTATGGGCCTTCTCCATCACGGCATAGTCCACGGAGAGGCTCGGCAGTCGAGGGAACGCCTCGAGCAGCGCCGTCATGCCCTTGCGGGCGGGAAGACCGATTTCGGGGATGTATTCTTCCAGAGCGTGCAGAAACTCCCCGATCCGGAAGCAAAACATGCCGCTGTTCCAATAAAAATTCCCCGAAGCGACATACTCCTCGGCCTTTTCGCGGGAGGGTTTCTCCACGAAACGCCGCACCGGAAGGGCACCACCGGGGGAAGTATCGGCACATTCCGTCGCCTCCACATACCCGTATCCCGTCTCCGCGTAAAGAGGCGGTACGCCGAAGACCACTAGGTCACCCCGCAGCGCGGCGGCAGCGGCAAGTTCCACCGCAGCGGAAAAGACAGTCCCGTCCGCCACGATATGGTCACTGGGCGCAACGAAGAGCAGATCCTCCTCGGAGGCTCGCTTCGTCTCCAGAAGAGACACCGCGCCGAGAGCGATGGCGGGACAGGTATTCCGGGGAATCGGCTCCACCACCACCTGCCCCGGCGCAAGGGAACACACATCCCGCCCCTGATGCGCCACGAGAGCCTTCCACTCTTCGCCGGTCACGACGGTGAGCGCCTCCGCAGGGACCACCCTCAACATCCGGGAAAGCGTGTCCTGCAACAGGCTTCGATTCGAGAAGAGCGTCAGAAACTGTTTGGGCATTTCCTCCCGCGAAAGGGGCCAGAGCCTTGTCCCCGATCCTCCAGCCAAAACGAGCACCTGCAGGTTGTACGCAGACATAACTCTTTCCTCCTTGACAAGAATAATGCGGCATGTAGGACATCTTCCACTATACTACGGTTCGCGTCGCTGAAAAACCCTCGACCTTTATTTCCTTTCTTCGTATGCGTCGTGTTTTCAAAAAACGCTCGCTCCTCACCATCCGCAGAGGATGACGGATGATCTTTTCCCTGTCCCGTTTTAGGGATGACATGATCCCTGTCCGGTCACAATTCCGCCAGGACCATCTTGACAAAAGGCGAAACAACGGGATAATGAAACGGCTTTCGAGGAGAGTTTGGTAGAATGGCTGCTCCCAGATGCGGATCTGTCCGCCTGAAGGTTCGGACTGTTTCCGTCCCGCGGAAGGAGCCATTTTTTGTGCGGCGAACGCCGCGGGGAGGAAAACTGACAACCTATGAACTGCACGCAACAGACGGAAGTGAAGAACACCGTGGAAAGCACCACGAATGACTGGAGCCGCTTCGGCCTGAGATCCGAACTGCTCCGAACCCTTGACAGAAGAGGTTTCACGGAACCCACGCCGGTTCAGGCGGAAGTGTTGAGCCTCGAAGACCGCAGCGGCAACCTGGTCGTTCAGGCCAAGACGGGATCGGGAAAGACCCTCGCGTTCGTACTGCCCCTCTTTGACGACATGACTCAGGGAGAGCGGCGTCCCCGGGTGCTCGTTCTTTCTCCCACCAGGGAACTCGCCCTCCAGATCGCCCGGGAAGCCCAGTGGTTCGGCCGTGATCTCGGCATCCGCGCCGCCTCTCTCGTGGGCGGCATGAGCATGGCAACCCAGACGAACGACCTGCGTCAGGGAAGTGCCATCATCGTGGGCACTCCCGGACGGACCCTCGATCACATCAGAAGGGGCACACTGGACATGTCCCAGGTCCACACGGTGGTCCTCGACGAGGGGGACCACATGCTCGACCTCGGCTTCCGGGAGGAGCTGGAGGCGATCCTCAACGCCGCGACGAACCGGACGCGCACGTGGCTCTTCTCCGCCACCATGCCCGACGAGGTGCTCTCTCTGGCCAAGAACTACATGAAGACACCCACGCGCATCTCTCTCTGCTCCGAGCGAGTCCAGCACGAGGACATCGCACATCGGGTCTATCTGGCTCCCGAGCGGCGGCGAATCGATGGTCTGGTGAATGTCCTCCTCTGGGAGCGCCCCCAGAGAACCCTCGTATTCTGCCCCACTCGGAGCGACACCATGACCTGCGCGGAAAAACTGACCGAAGAGGGATTCGCCGCGGGAACGCTCCACGGCGAAATGACGCAGCGGGAGCGGAACACCGTGCTCGGATCCTTCCGGCAGGGGAGAACCGCCGTCCTCGTGGCCACCAACGTGGCCGCCCGCGGCCTTGACGTCGCGGGCGTCACGCACGTGATCCAGATGGGCCTTCCCGACGGTCTGGACACCTTCGTGCACCGGAGTGGCCGCACCGGCCGGGCCGGACACGAGGGACGCAACGTGGTCATCCTTTCCCCCAGGGAAGCGGGACGGTTCCGGTCCATGCTGCGCGGCACGGACGTGCAGGTGGAGTGGCTTCCTGTTCCCGACGCGGAAGAAATCGGTCGCGTGGGAAAGACCGCCTTCGAGGAAACGCTTCTGGCGGAGAATCCCGATGCGGCCATGATCGCCTGGGCCGGGGAACTGCTCGGCAAATCCGACGATCCCGCATCCCTCGTGGCGGCCCTTCTCGGGCGCACGACCCATCTCCGGCGGAGCGGCTATTCTCTTGCCGAGGAGCTCGAGCGGGAAACGAACCGCGAGAAGAACCGCCGATTCGAGGATCGTCCCGATTCGAGAAACGGACGCTCCTTGGGAAAACGGGAGAGCGGAACCTACTCCTCCGGGCGGAGCGGCGGACGAACGGAGATGCGCGGCGCGGTGATGCGCCTCGAAAAGGGACGATCCGACGGATGGGATGTGGGGCGCGTTCTGCGTGAAGTCTGCATCGGGCTCCGTGTGAGCCGCGAGGAAGTGGGCTCGATCCGCCTCCGGGAGGACCATGTGCTCGTGGAACTCTCTCCCCTCGCCGAGAAAGCCTTTGAGAAAGAGATCACCGAATTCGAGCGTCGCGGTCTCGTGCGCTCCTCCGGAGCATCCCGAAGCAGAGGTACGACGGGAAACCGCCGAGAACGGGACAGACGGGCCTAGAATCGCACCCGTGTTTCAGACCGTTTTTCCCCATGGGGAAAAACGGGCGTTCCCTCGAAAGCATCCGCGCCTCCGGCGCTTCCAGGGCTTCTTCCTTACGGAAGAGGCGCTGTGTTTCTCCTCCCCCGGGCGCGGTGGCACGTCGCCGGAATCGTCGCATGTTTCCGAAACCACAGCAGGCGACACCGGGCATCGTTCCGTGCACGTGCACACAAGGCGTTGGTGAATGCCTCACTTCCCCTTTTTCTCGTCCTTCGAGAGGACCTGCTCCGACGAGACCGGTTTTGTCTTCCCCTTGAGGGTGATCGTGTCCACCGGAATGACCACCTTGAGGTTCACGCCGTCTCCCGCCGGACGAAGCTCCGCTTTCTCCGGCGTCAGATTCAGGAAAGGCGCTTCTTCCAACACGTTCCGGGCGACCCGAAGCGTGGAGGCATCCACCTCCTCCACGATCTTCCGAAGCTGTTCCGCCACGTCCGCAACGATGCGGGGAGGCGTGTAGTCTTCCTTTTTCCCGCCCCCGTTCACATCCGCCGCGACGCCCCGGAGATCCGTCCGTCCCGCCGGTCCCACATCGAAACCGGAAGGTGCGGTGATGCGCAGAGAACGCGTGTCCGAGAGGGACGGAGAGGGTGCACTTTTTTCCTGAACCCGGGTGGCACCCTTGACCGGTGTTCCGTTCCGCGGCGCTTCTGTTCCGGAAGAAGTCGTCTCCGAACCCGCCGAAAGAGGAGACGCGCTGTCCTCCCCGGGCACTGTCGGTGCTTCCAGGACGATAACGGTGCCTTCTTCCGGAACACCTCCGCCGGTACGGAGGGAACGCACCCCGAGAACAACGCCTCCGAGAAAGGAAAGACCGAGCAACAGCCATCCCCACCTCACCGCCGACGGACGGGGTAAGGACGGTCGTTCCCGAAAAGCCCGACGTGACGGAATCGCCCGTTTTCTCTCCATGATCCGCCTCCGTTTCCATACCGCCGCCTTTCGCGAAATCGCGGAAAGTCTCTGCTACAATGAGGATGTCATCTTTTTGAGCAGGCAGGTCATTCCATATTCCCACATGATTCCCACATGCGCCTTCACGCAGAAGGAGGAGTGGCATCCGTGAGGAAATCTCCCGAAAGCGCGCCGTCTCGGAAGCACCCCGCCGGAGAGGATTCCGCCGGTACCGGCGGAATCCTGAAACGTCCTTACCTCCCGGCGCTCCTCTGCGTGAGCACCGCCGCCTTCGTCTCCGCCCTGGACAGCTCCATCGTGAACGTCTCACTCCCCACAGTGGCCCGCTCCTTCGGCGTGCAGGGAGCGCTGGGTTCGGAGGTGGTGCTGGCGTATCTCCTCTTTCTCTCGGGGATGCTGCTTTTTTTCGGACGCCTCGCCGACATCGTCGGCGCCTCCCGGATCTTCCGCTGGGGGATGCTCCTCTTCTCCTTCGCGTCTCTCCTGTGCGGCGCCGCGCTTTCGCTGAACATGCTCGTTCTCTCCCGAGCGATCCAGGGAGTGGGTGGCGCCATGCTCACCGTCACCGCCTTCGCCCTCGTTCCCTTCGTCGTCCCTCGGGAACGCCGGGGGGAGGCTTTCGGCCTGCTCGCCATGATGGCATCGGCGGGCACCATCATCGGCGCTCCTCTCGGAGGATTCCTGACCGGCACGCTGTCATGGCGGTGGATCTTTCTCATCAACCTTCCCGCGGGAGCCCTGGCCACCTTCGCCGCCCTGCGCCTTCTTCCCGCGGACGAAGAGCGACACCCCTTCCGGACACTTCGACATCGCATCGGCGAACTCGACCTTCCGGGCAGTGTTGCGAGCTTTCTCGGTTTCCTTGCCCTCCTGATCGCCCTGAACAGAGGAAGTCAGCTGGGTTGGTCGTCGCCGCCCGTCCTGGGGGCTTTTCTCGCGGCGGCGATCCTCCTCGCCCTTTTCGCACTCCGGGAGGTCCGCACGCCCGTTCCCCTCATGGATCTCTCCCTCTTCCGGAATCGGGATTTCTCCCTCGCCATCGCGGGAGGCATCCCCGCCTATCTGGTCTTCGGCGCCGTGGGCATTCTCATGCCCTTTCTCCTGCAGAGCTACAAGGGACTTTCCCCTCAGCAGGCAGGAACCGTTCTCCTCTTCTATTCCCTCACGTACATGAGCACGGCCTATCTCGCGGGACGCCTCGCAGACCGCCTCTCCCCCAAGCTCGTCTGCTTCGGCGGCATGGTCCTCGCCACGGGAGCGTGCCTCTTCATCGCCACAACCCTCTCCTCTCCCGGGATGGGACACATCATCCTTTTCCTCGTGGGCATCGCCGCCTCGTTCGGCCTGTTCCTCTCCCCGAACAACGCCTTCGTCATGAGCAGCGTTCCGGGGGAAAAGCGCGGCGGCGCCTCGGGCATCTTCAGCACGTCGAGCCGCCTCAGCCTGACCGTCGGCGTCAGTCTCTTCGAGGCACTTTACGTTCAATGCCTCGGAGGGA
>NZ_JARKPW010000036.1:0-11091 GCF_029975095.1 Aminiphilus sp. | reverse complement strand
ACGATGACGGAACGCCCCGAATAGTCCACGCGTTTTCCGAGCAGGTTCTGCCGGAAGCGCCCCTTCTTTCCCCGCAGGAGATCGGACAGGCTCTTGAGAGGACGGTTTCCCGCACCAAGCACGGCCTTGCCGACCCGGCCGTTGTCGATAAGGGCATCCACGGCCTCCTGGAGCATGCGCTTCTCGTTGCGCACGATGATCTCCGGAGCCCGCAGCTCTTGCAGTTTCCTCAAACGGTTGTTCCGGTTGATGACGCGCCGGTAGAGGTCGTTCAGATCGGAGGTGGCGAAGCGCCCTCCATCGAGCTGCACCATGGGGCGGAGATCGGGAGGAATGACGGGCAGCACCTCCATGACCATCCATTCGGGCTTGCCGTTGCTTTTCCGGAAGTCCTCCACCACGTTGAGGCGCTTGATGAGCTTCCGCTTCTTTTGTCCGGTACACTCGGCAATCTCTTCACGCAGCGTTGCGGCGAGTTCCTCCAGATCGAGAACGCGCAGGAGTTCCTGCACTCCTTCAGCGCCGATCCCCGCCTTGAATCCCTTGTCGTAGGCAGCGCAGAGCCGATATTCCCGTTCGAGAATGATACTTCCCCGCTCGAAGGGAGAATCCCCCTGTTCTAGCACAATGTAACAGGGATCCTCCAGTGTGATGGACTCAACCTGGGCGCTGAAGCGTCCGGGATGTTTCTCGTGAAAGAGTTGATATTCGCTCGCCGACGTGACGTCTCCCTTTCCAAAGGGAAGGTGCACCACCCCCGTGACGACAAATCCCTCCTGGTTACCCACGAGAGCTCTTTCCACGGGGAGCTCCCGTTCCTGGGAGGAGAATTTGTCCACCTGACCGGCGGAGAGAATGTCCCCTTCTCCGAAGAGTCCCCCCGGATGCGCGGCGGTGGTTCGAAAGGCGGGCTCGACCTTGAAGATCTCGTCCCCGTACTCCGCCTTGTAACGCGCCACCATGGAGGCGGAAATCACATCCCCCTCGTTCACGGGAATGTCGTCCACCTGAAGAATCCGATAGGCCTCCTCGGCCTTGAATTTCGGGTCATAAAAACTGTGCAGGCGCTCCTCGCACGCCGAGAGAGTCTCTCCGCGACGTACGAGATCATGCCGCTTTCCCTCCATGACGACCTTGTACACCGGTTCCCGGCGACGCGTGGGAGCGAAGTAGACTACCTTCTCAAGCTCCTTCGTAGCGGTTCCCAGAAGCAGACTGAGCCTACTCGGAATACCCCGGAGGTACCAGATATGCACCACCGGCGCCGCAAGCTCCAGATGCCCCATGCGTTCCCGGCGAACCCGGTTGTCCGTGACCTCCACACCACAACGGTCACAGACGACCCCCTTGAATTTGGGGCCGCTTCGCTTGTATTTGCCGCAAGCACACTCAAAGCTCCTCGTGGGGCCGAAGATGCGCTCGCAGAACAATCCGTCCTTTTCGGGGCGGAGCGTTCTGTAATTGATCGTCTCGGGCTTCTTCACTTCTCCGCTGGAAAGTTCCCGAATGCGTTCGGGGCTCGCCAGCTTGACGCGGACTCCCGCGATCTCCCGACGACTCATCTATGCGTTCCCCCCTTCTGGAGCATCGGCTTCCTCCGACTCCGATTCCGTCTCGGAAACGTCATCATCCCTCCCGAAGAGAAACGCCTCGGTGGTTCCCGCGGGGGAGACATCTTCGTCGGGTTCATCCTCCACCATCACGTCACTGCGGAAAGAGGAGAAACGGCCGATCCTCCCACTGTCGAACTCTTCCTCGTCCATGACCAGTTCGCCCACGGAACCGTCGTCATAGGTGATCTCCACGTCGAGTCCGAGCCCCTGGAGCTCCTTCACGAGGACGCGGAAGCTCTCCGGGACACCCGGCTCCGTGAGATTCTGCCCCTTCACGATGCGCTCATAAGTCTTGAGACGGCCCCGAATGTCGTCGGACTTGACGGTGAGCATCTCCTGGAGAATATGTGACGCACCGTATCCCTCGAGAGCCCACACCTCCATCTCTCCGAAGCGCTGTCCCCCGAATTGGGCCTTGCCCCCGAGGGGCTGCTGGGTGATGAGACTGTACGGGCCGATGGATCTGGCGTGAATCTTATCGTCCACGAGGTGGATGAGTTTGAGCATGTACATGCACCCTACGGTGATCTTGTTTTCGAAGGGTTCCCCCGTTCTGCCGTCGAAGAGGGTAATGCGCCCGTCGGAGGTCAGATCCGGGTACTTCTCCTTCTGGAGTTTCTCCACGAGATCGAAGATATGCGTTTCCTGGGCACCTTCGAAGACGGGCGTGGCGATGCGGAAACGGCCCCCCATCTCCTCGATGCCGTTGTAGCCGACAAAACCCATGACGGTTTCAAGAACCTGCCCAAGGTTCATGCGACTCGGCACACCGAGAGGATTGAGCACCACGTCCACGGGGGTGCCGTCGGGAAGATAGGGCATGTCTTCCTCGGGAAGAATGCGGGAGACCACACCCTTGTTTCCGTGACGCCCCGCCATCTTGTCTCCCACCGTGATCTTTCTAAGCTGGGCGACGTACACCTTGACGACCTCGTTGACGCCAGGACTCAGGTGTTCGCCGCTCTCTTCCCGCACAAGGCGCTTCACCGCCACGACCTTGCCGCCCTCCCCGTGGGGAACTCGGAGGGACGTATCGCGAACCTCCCGGGCCTTTTCACCGAAGATCGCCCGCAGAAGTTTTTCCTCGGGGGATTGGTCCGACTCGCCCTTGGGAGTCACCTTGCCCACGAGGATATCCGCCGCCTTGGCCTCCGCCCCGACCCGAATGATTCCGTTTTCGTCGAGGTTCTTCAGGGCGTCCTCGCCGACATTGGGGATGTCCCGGGTGATCTCCTCGGGGCCGAGCTTCGTGTCCCGGCTGTCGATTTCGTACTCTTCGATGTGGATCGACGTATAATAGTCTTCCTTCACGAGTCGTTCGTTCAGGAGAATGGCATCCTCGAAGTTGTATCCTTCCCAGGACATGAAGGCCACGATGACGTTCCGTCCGAGAGCGAGTTCCCCCTTCTCCACGGATTGCCCGTCGGCGATGACATCGCCTTTTTCGACCCGGTCCCCTGCCTGGACGATAACCTTCTGATGAATGACGGTCCCCTGATTCGAACGCCTGAATTTAATCAGGCTGTAGGTATCCCTGGTGCCGTCATCTGCGGTGATCTCAATGCCGTTCGCATCGAGATGGGTCACCACACCGGCACGTCGCGCCAAAATACAGGACCCGGAATCCCTGGCGATGCGTCCTTCGATTCCCGTTCCGACGATGGGGGCCTCGGCACTGATGAGCGGTACGGCCTGGCGCTGCATGTTCGATCCCATAAGTGCCCGGTTCGCGTCGTCGTGCTCCAGGAAGGGAATGAGCGCCGTTGAGATGGAGACGACCTGTTTCGGCGCCACATCAAGAAAGTGAATCCCGGCAGGCTCCACGGAGACAATAGATCCCCGGGAGCGAACATGCACTTCCGGCCCGAGAATTCGTCCCGTCTCATCCACGGGAGTATTCGCACGCCCCACGTAGTAATGATCTTCCTCGTCCGCGGAGAGATTCACCACCTCGTCGGTGACGCATCCGTCCACGACCCGCCTCTTCGGCGTGACCAGAAAACCGTATTCGTTGACGCGTGCGAAGGTCGCAAGAGAGGTGACCAGGCCGATGTTCGGTCCTTCCGGCGTTTCGATGGGACACACGCGACCGTAATGGGTATAGTGCACATCCCGGGCCTCGAATCCGGCCCGTTCCCGGGAAAGACCTCCGGGGCCGAGAGCGGAGAGACGGCGCCGATGCGTGAGTTCCGCGAGAGGGTTCGTCTGGTCCATGAACTGCGAGAGCTGGCCGGAACCAAAAAACTCCCGAAGCGCCGCCGAGATGGGACGCACGTTGATGAGTTCCTTCGCTGTGGCCACCGCGAGGTCGGGAATCGTGGTCATGCGCTCCTTGGCGATGCGCTCCATGCGAAGCAGCCCGATGCGGACCTGATTCTGAAGCAGCTCACCCACGGCGCGAACGCGGCGGTTCCCGAGGTGGTCGATGTCGTCCTCCTGGCCGGAGCCGTTGCGCAGGGCGATGAGTCCCGCGATGATGTGCACGATGTCATCCACCGTGAGAAGGCGGTTGGACTCGGGAACATCGAGGTCGAGCCGCCGGTTGACTTTGTAACGCCCCACCCGTCCCAGATTGTATCTCCGGGTGTCGAAGAAGAGACTGTTCACGTAGTCCCGGGCATTCTCCATACGAGCAGGCTCGTTGGGGCGAAGCCGGCGGAAGAGTTCAAGAACCGCCTCCTCGCTGTTTTCCGAGTTGTCTCGTTCGAGCGTGGAGGCCAGCGCGTTATCGACGTTCCACACACGCACCGTGGTCCGCCCCATGTTCCAGAGCGCCTCAAGGTGTTCCTTGGTGAGGCGGTCATTCCGCCGGATCACCGTCTGACCGGCTTCGTTGAGAATGGCCTCCGCGAGAAGACGGCCCCGGGCCTCCTCCTCAATGAGATCGACCTCCTCCGATTCGGCGCCGAAGAGCCGCAGCACCTCGTCGTTGTTCGGAATGCCGAAGGCTTTGAGGAGCATGGTGACGGGGATCTTCTTCCGGTTGTCGATGTTCACGGAGAGGATGTCACCTGGGGTGAGGTCGAACTCAAGCCAGGCCCCACGGTCGGGAATAACCTTCGCCGCATAGGACTCTTGTCCCGGCACGCTCGCCTCGGCGCTGAAATACACACCGGCGGAACGGGCAAGCTGGTTGACCACCACCCGTTCCGTGCCGTTGATGACAAAGGTTCCTCTGGCGGTCATGACGGGGAAATCACCGAGAAAAATGTCCTCCTCCTTGATCTCTCCTGTCTTCCGGTTCACCAGATGAATGGTTGCCCGAACGGGCATATCCCAGGTCTGGTCGCGTTGCCGGGCCTCTTCCTCGGTGATGTTCGGCACGCCCACATAGTACCGCACGAATTCAAGGGCGAAAGAGCCGTCGTAGCTGTCGATGGGAAAGATCTCGTCGAACAGTTCCTGAAGCCCGACACTCTGCCGGAATTCAGGATCCGTATCGAACTGGAAGAACCAACGGAAGGAATCGCGCTGTACTTCGACAAGATCGGGAAGCTCAACGAGATCCCGCTCTCGGCCGAAGGTGAGCCGAGTGCTCCACGTACCGGCGGGGACAAAGTCGGCCATGGGAGTTACGACCTCCCTGTCTACGGAAAATTTTGGGGAATTGCAGATTCGTGACGAAGGTGCATCATAACAAAAGGGACACCTTGTGTCAATAGACGCAAGATGCCCCCTTCCATATACTCCGCTCTCTCTTCCGAGGGAGTTTCCAGGCTGGTGTCGAGGGGGGGATTTGAACCCCCACAGGCTTGCGCCCACTAGATCCTGAGTCTAGCGCGTCTACCAGTTCCGCCACCCCGACGCTGACGAATTCGTGACGGCGATGATTGTAGCAACGGCGGAGAAAAATTGCAAGCTCGGAAACCGACGAGTGTGGCGAAACTGGGGAAATGCTCTCGGTAGAGTTGGTTTCTTCAGGCTCCACGAAACATCGGCCTCCAGATATTCCTGTTCTGTTCTGTGCTGTTCCGTGACTTCCACCCATGGAAACATTTCCGGATGGAATCCGTCCACCTCCGCCGAAAAGCACCCGCCTCCGCCCGAGTGGTTCAGGAACGCTGCGCAGCCCGACGAAGACGATCCCGGAGCGCTCTTCCGATGCGGAAAGAGGAGGGCATGTCCGCCACGAGAAGCCGCAATGCGCATTTTTCCAAATCTCGAAGCGCCCCAAAGAGTCCTGCCGCATAGGCATCCGCGTGGGCAAAACGTCGCACGACTCCGCACTCGAAGGGAGGTTCCCGCAAACCTACGTATCCGATCTCCCCCGGCCTCGCGAGAGCCGCAACCTCCGCCCAGACCTGATCTTCCCCTTCCCAGAGAAAGAGAGGGAGCGTCGGCGCGTAGTGCCGATGCCGCGTCCCGGGGGAGTGGGCGAGCAACTGGGCGGTTTCGGGGAGAAGAACCTTCCCCGCGACGGCTTCAAGTTCTTCCAGGGGAAGACCTCCGGGACGGAGAAGGGTGAGTGTCTCCGAAACTGCGTCCACAACGGTCGATTCCACCCCAAGCACCGTGGAACCACCGTCGAGAAGCACCGCCGGGGAATTTCCGAGGTCTTCCGCAACGGCTTCCGCTGTGGTGGGACTCGGCCTGCCGCTCGAATTCGCGCTGGGAGCGGCCACTGGGCATCCACAGTACCGGAGAAGCCCCAACGCCACGGGATGGGCGGGAATGCGCACCGCCACGGTGGGTAGCGAAGCACGGACATTCTCCGGGACGTCTTCCCGTGCGGGAAGGACCAGCGTAAGAGGTCCGGGTGCGAATCTGCGGAACAGGATCTCCGCCCGATGGTCCATGCGGGCCACCTGCCGCACATCCTCTACGGATGCCACGTGAACGATGAGCGGATTGTCCGCGGGCCTTCCCTTGGCGGCGAAAATACACGCCACCGCCTCCGAGGAGAGTGCATTCGCACCGAGACCGTAGACCGTCTCCGTAGGGAAAGCCACGAGACGCCCCGACCGAAGCACTCTGCCCGCCACGGCGAGAGCTCGCTCGTCGGGACTTTCCGGATCGAGGCGAAAACGGATTGTCACGACGACGCACTCCCCTCTGCATTTTCTCGTTCCTTCCGGTGCTTTCCTCCTTTTCCGAGGCGGAGTTCGACCTTCGCCTCGTCATTGAAGCAGGAGAAAAATTTGCGCCGGAACTCGGGAAACGTGCCGTCGAGAATCGCGCCGCGCATGCGTCGCATGAGCCGCAGCAGGAAATGGATGTTGTGCCACGTGCAGAGGCGAGAGGCGAGAATCTCTCCTGCCTTGTAGAGATGGCGCAGATAGGCCCTGGTATAGGTCCGGCAGACATGGCAGTCGCATTCCGGGTCGAGGGAAGAGAAATCCCGGGCGAACTCCAGGTTTTTGATGTTCAGGCGCCCCCCGGAGGTGAAGACCGTCCCGTTTCGTCCGTTACGGGTAGGCAACACGCAGTCGAACATGTCCACTCCCCTGGCGACTCCCTCCACGAGGTTCGGGGGATAGCCGACCCCCATGAGGTAGCGCGGAAGCGCCGCCGGCATAAAGGGCATCACGGCGTCGAGGATGCGGTACATCTCCCCGTGAGGCTCTCCGACGGAGAGTCCTCCGATGGCGAGCCCGGGGAAATCCATTTCTGCGAGACGACGGGCGCAGTCGATGCGCTGTTCCACATAGACGGATCCTTGAACGATGCCGAAAAGGAGCTGGTCCTTCCTCGCGTGCGCTTCCCGGCAGCGGCGCGCCCATGCCAGCGTCCGCTCCACCGCCCGCAGGGAGGATTCCGGCGAGGAAGGATAGGGAACACATTCGTCGAAACACATGGCGATGTCACTGCCGAGCTGCTCCTGAATCGCGACGGAACGCTCGGGAGACAGAAAGTGGAGGCTGCCGTCGAGATGGGAGCGGAAAGCGACGCCCTCGTCGGAGACCTTCCGCGACGCCGCCAGGGAAAAGACTTGAAATCCGCCGCTGTCGGTGAGGATGGCGCGGTTCCCTCCCATGAAGAGGTGCAGTCCCCCCGCCTCTGCGACGAGATCTTCTCCGGGGCGCAGGGAAAGATGATAGGTGTTGCCCAGGAGAATGGACGTCCCCATCTCCGTCAGTTCGAAGGGGGCCATGGCCTTCACCGTCGCCTGGGTTCCCACGGGCATGAACACCGGCGTCTCCACGACACCGTGGGCGGTGTGCAGCTCGCCCGCTCGCGCCCCCGTAACGGGGCACGTGGCGATCACGCGGAAGATTCTCTCCGACGATCGGGTCACGATGCGACTCCCCCCCAGCCGAACAGGGCCTCCGCGTTCTTCCAGACCTGTTCGGTCAGCTCCTCGAAGGTGGTCTTTCTCACGGTCGCGAGGGTTTCATAGACGAACCGCACGTAGGCGGGCTCGTTTCGCCTGCCCCGGAAGGGCTGAGGCGCGAGATAGGGAGCATCGGTCTCGCAGAGAATCCGGTCCGCCGGAATCCGCCCGGCGATCTCCCGCGATTCGGCGCTTCGGGGGAACGTCACCGGCCCGGCGAAGGAGACGTAGAATCCCAGATCCAGCGCCGCCTTCGCGTTCTCCCATGTTCCTGAAAAACAATGAATCACGCCGCCGCAACGGGACGCGTCCTCGGAGCGCAAAAGCGCGAGCGCATCATCGTAGGCCTCTCGGATGTGTACCACAAGGGGCTTTCCCGACTCTACCGCCCAGGCGACATGGTCCGCAAAAACGCGACGCTGCACGTCCCGGGGAGAGTGATCGTAGTGATAGTCCAGCCCTGTCTCCCCGATGGCCGCCACGCAGGGTGCGTTCGTCAGATCGCGCAGTTCCGCCGAAAGTCCCTCCGCCGCGGATGACGCCTCGTGGGGATGGACACCCACTGCGGCAAAAACGCCCCGGTCGGCATAGTCCAGGGCAAGACGGCGCACGGCGAAACTCGACGTTTCGTCGGACCCCACCACGAGAAGGCGGCGAAGGCCCGCCTCCGCCGCCCGATCCAACACCGTCTCCAAATCCTCTCGAAACTGTTCCATATCCAGATGACAATGGGTATCCGCAAGAAAGTCCTTGTGCACGAGAATCCTCCAGATCGTCTAATGAATGCGTGAACCCGGCGCGATGTCCCGATCCACGGTAAGGAGCGCGAGCCCCTTACCGTCGGCGGTCTCCGCGGCGAGGAGCATGCCGTTGCTCAGCACACCCCGCAGCTTGGCGGGTTTGAGATTGCAGATGACGATGATCTTCCGCCCTACAAGCTCTTCCGGAGCGTAGAACTCCCGGATGCCCGAGACGATGGTTCGTCGTTCGTATCCCAGGTCGAGTTCGAGCTTGTAGAGCTTGTCCGCCTTGGGAACGGGCTCCACTGCAAGAACCGAGGCAACCCTAAATTCGCAGCTCCGAAACTGTTCAACCTCGATCTCCGGCTCGTGGTCGCCGGGATCGGGAAGCATGCCCTTCCGGGCTTCCCGATCGGCCTTCTCCGCCTCCCACTCCTTCAGATCGATGCGGGGAAAAAGCACGTCTCCCCGATGCACGGACACGCCCGAGAGGTCCTCGGTCCATTCGGGAATGCCCTGCCCCCCGGAGAGACTCTCCGCGTTCAGGCCGAGCTGGTCCATCATGCGCGCCGCGGAATCGGGGATGAAGGGAGCCACGAGACACGCCACGGTACGGAGCACGCGACAGAGCGTGTTGAGCACCGTGCCGAGACGCTCTGCGTTCTCCTCCTTGCCCAGCTTCCAGGGCATGGTGTCGTCGATGTACTTGTTGCCTCTTCCGACAAGAACCCAGATATTCTTGAGGGCCTCATCGAAGGCATAGCGATCCATGCAGGAATCCACATCCCGACGTGTCGCGGCGACAAGTTCCGCCAGGTCTCTCTCCTGCTCCGTTTCGGCCCCCGCGACAGGAATCTTTCCGCCGCAATAGCGTTCCACCATCTGGAGGGTCCGGTTCAGCAGATTTCCCAGATCGTTGGCGAGATCCGCGTTCCGCCGCTGCACAAGGGCGAGTTCGGAGAAATCCCCGTCCAGACCGAAGGGGACCTCCCGAAGCAGGAAGTAGCGGAAGGAATCCCGACCGTACAGCTCCACCATCTCAAAAGGATCCACCACGTTTCCCTTCGATTTGGACATCTTCTCCCCCTCCACGGTCCACCAGCCGTGGGCGAAGACGAGTTTCGGAGGGTTCACGCCGAGGGCAAGAAGCATGGCGGGCCACACCACTGAATGGAAGCGGATGATGTCCTTGCCGACGAGATGGTGAACCACGGGCCAGTATTTTTGCCAGGGTGCGTTCTCTTCGGGATAGCCCACGGCGGCGAGATAGTTGATGAGCGCATCGAACCAGACGTAGACTACATGTTTTTCGTCACCAGGAACGGGAATCCCCCAACTGATGGTCGTTCGGGAGATGGACTGATCCCGCAGCCCTCCCCGGAGAAAACTGAGAATTTCGTTGCAGCGTCCCTTGGGCAGGATCGCTTCCCCGTTCGCCTCGTAGTAGGCCAAAAGGGGCTCCGCATAACGGGACATACGGAAGAAATAGCTCTCCTCGGTCATCATCTCCAGTTTTCTGCCACAATCGGGGCAGGTCTTCGCCTCTCCCATCTGAGACTCCGGGACATAGGTCTCGCAGGGAACGCAATACCATCCTTCGTAGGATCCCTTGTAAATGTCCCCCTTGGCGAGGAGCGTCGCAAAGATGTGCTGTACCACCTTCCTATGGCGTTCCTCGGTAGTTCGGATGAAATCGTCGTTGCTCACACCGAGGGCTTTCCAGAGTTCCTGAAAGTTCACCACGGTGCGATCCGCCAGTTCCTGGGCGGTGAGTCCCTTGGCGGCGGCGGCGCGCTGAATCTTCTGGCCGTGCTCGTCCGTGCCCGTGAGGAAAAAGGTGTCGAAACCGCACATTCTTCGGTAACGGGTCATGACATCCGCAGCGATGGTCGTATAGGCGTGCCCGATGTGGGGCACGTCGTTCACGTAATAAATGGGTGTAGTGACGTAAAACGGTTTCCGTGACATGTGAGGACCCCCTTACGATGAATCCCGTTCCCTCCGCGCAGCGCGGAGGAGCCGGTCCTTGACGACGTTTTTCGGAATACCATACCGTTCATGGATGAAGTTGGCAACCTCCCGGAGAGGAAGTCCCCGCCCCTGGAGATTTTGCGCATCCTCCTCCCAGGGAATCTCCTCGTCAGCACTCCCTGCCGTTGTCGCGCCCTCCACGAGAAGAACCAGTTCGCCTCGCAACATCCCCTCTTCTGCCCTTTCGAGCGCCTCCTCCGCGCTGCCCCGAAAGACCTCCTGGTGGATCTTGCTGATCTCCCGCACCACCGAAATGGAGCGATTCCCCAGCACGTCGCGAACCGACGCGAGATGCGCCGCCGCCTTGTGTGGAGACAGATAGAACACCAGCGTCCAGGGACATTGCCGCAGTGTTCCGAGAAAAGCAACACGCTCCCCCTCCCGGTCCGGAAGAAACCCGAGGAAGGCGAAGGGAGACGGGGACAGCCCTGACAAC
>NZ_JARKPW010000020.1:0-26138 GCF_029975095.1 Aminiphilus sp. | reverse complement strand
GATTTCCTTTGCGGTGGTGAAGGAGATCAACGCCCCCCGCTTCGCCGGCATGGCCGTGTCGGTGCTCAACGTGTGGGGATTTCTGAGCATGGCCCTTCTTTCTCCCGCCATCGGGGCGCTCCTGGACCGCTTCAGTGCTGGTGCGCCCCTGGAGATCGCCTATCAGCGGAGTTTCTGGGTCTGCTTTCTCGCGGTGGCGGCGGGGTTCGTCTGTGCGTTCTTCGTTCCGGAGACGCGGTGCAGAAACGTCTACGTTGCCGGTGTCTCGGCGCCTCCCCGGTAGAGAGGAGAAACGTTTCCGTTCGGGGCGTTCGGCCTGGGCCGAGGAATCTGCCGGGAGCCGTAGAATTTTCGGAGGCGCCGGAGCGGCGTCCCCCGAGGAGGGAAATGTGCCCGAGACGGTTCACATTCTTCCTCCGGGAGTCCGAAGAGAGCGTCGTGCAGGAGAGAGTGTTCTCCGCAGGAACAGGAGCGGATTCTTCTTTGTTTCCCCGGTGAAACCGGTTCGGATGTTCTTAAGGAGCGGGATCCCGTTCATGATCCGCGAAATGGCGTTTCACACCATCGGAACGGTCGAAGTATGATGCGCTGGAAGGCAAAGTGAAATGTGTACGCCGGATGGAGGAGGGGTTTTTCGTGAACGTAGTGCTCGAAACGATACGGAACAGGCGGAGCGTGCGCAAATATCTGCCCGGGCAGATCAAGGAGGTGGAGCTTCAGGCCATTCTTGAGGCGGGGGCTTTCGCCCCGAGCGCGCACAACGATCAGTCCTGGCATTTCACGGTGATCCAGAAGAAGGAACTCCTCGACGAACTGAGCCGAAAGACCATCGCCCTCATGGCGCAAAGCCCCCTGGAGTGGGTCCGGAAGATGGCCGCCCGGGAAGGGTACCATCTCTTCTACAACGCTCCCACGGTGATCGTGGTGTCCGGCAAGGATGACGCCATGTCGCCCCTGGTGGATTGCGCCGCCGCCATCCAGAACATGCTTCTCGCCGCCGAGGCCGTGGGTGTGGGGAGCTGCTGGAACGGTCTCATCCGTCACCTCTTCGCGAAGAAGGAGGAGCTCGCTCCCCTGGGGCTGCCTTCGGGGTACACACCGCACTACGCGGTGAGCTTCGGATACCCCGACCCGAGCGTGCCCCTCGCCGCCCCCGCCCGCAAGGAGGGGACGGTGGCCTACATCCGGTGAGGGAGGACGTCGTGGCGCCGGAGCACGTGCGCTGCCCCTGGGCGGGGAACGATCCGCTCTACCGGGCCTATCACGACTGCGAGTGGGGTGTTCCCGTCACGGAGGACCGCCTCCTCTTCGAGTTTCTTCTCCTTGAGGGCGCCCAGGCGGGGCTTTCCTGGATCACCATTCTGCGCAAGCGGGAGGGGTACCGGAGGATCTTTGCGGGGTTCGACCCGCAGGAGGTGGCCCGTTGGAACGAGGGGCGGGTGGAGGAGATCCTCGCCGATCCCGATGCGGGCATCGTGCGGAATCGCAGCAAGGTGCGGGGCGCCCTGGCCAACGCACGGGCCTTCTGCGCCGTGCAGGAGGAGTTCGGCTCCTTCGCGGCCTACATGTGGCGCTTTGTCGAGGGAATCCCGATCACGAACAGGTGGGAGCGCAACGAGGATATTCCCGCCGTCACGCCCCTGGCGGAGCGCTTCAGCAGGGATCTCAAGGCCCGGGGGTTCTCCTTCGTGGGGCCCACCATCTGCTATGCCCACATGCAGGCCGTGGGCATGGTGAACGATCACCTGGTGTCCTGTTTCCGCCACGCCGAGGTGGCGGCCCTTGCGGAGGGGGTGGCCGCCGCAGCGGCCGTGCGGAGAAAGGGCTCTTTCTGCTGAGGAGCAGACGGTATCGCTCGCACTCCTCCGGATGCGTCGGCTTCGAGGGCAGGGGAGCGGGTCCGAGGAGCTTCGCCGGAGAAGGACGGAGAGAAGGCGCGCCGCCTCCTCTGCGCGCGAAGAGGTGGAAGAAGAGGTGCGGGAGGGGGGAGAGAAAAGCCCGGAGGCAAGGAATCGCCCCTCTGCGGGGCCCGTGCACGGGCGAGGACGAAGGACCTGCGAGCAGGTGGGTTTCTATCATTTCCAGCTCTGCGGGGGCCCGTGCATGGGCGAGGACGAAGGGCTGTGCGTGCCCGGAAGGCTTTCGCGGAAGCGTGCGGGGTGACGAATGCCGCCGGGATCGGAGCGGGATCCGTCAGCGGAGCAGGACCGTCTCCTTGCGGAGAAACGCCACGGGGCGGTAGGAAAGCTTCGCCTGGCGGATGCCCGGATCGTCCAGATCCTCCTCGCGATTCGCCAGAACGAAGGGTGTTCCCTCGGCGGCGAGAAACATGCGGTTGATGGCCTGGTAGGCCCCGGGTACGTCGGGGCAGGCCTTTTCGAAATGGATGGCCACCGTCGTCGCATCCAGAACGCCCGCGACGGTGTAGGCCGCGATGACGCCGTCCACGTCGAGGACGCCTCCGAGCAGTCCGTCGAGCTTCTCCCAGGCGTCGAGAATTCGGAGAACGGCCTTGTGTTCCGCCCCGAGATCCCCCGGGGAGGTGTCGCCGAACCGCTCCATCCAGCGTTCCTGAAAGGCCATGACCGCGGGGATCTCCTGCCGGGTCAGAGGACGGTAGCGGAAGCGTCCCTCGTGGAGGCGCAGGAACTGGTTGTATTTCTGCCGGCGTGTTCTGTAGGCGTTTCCGGGGAGTTCCACCAGGTCGGACACGCGGTGGAGATATTCCCACTGTCCCCGCTGTTCCGTCCGGACCACCCGGTCCGGCAGCGCCTTCGCCCAGAGGTCCGCCAATTCCTCCGGAACGGCGAAGAACTCCGTCGGCTCCGGAAATTCCCGCTGGAGCAGCGCTTTCCAGTCCACCCGGTTCCATTCTCCCACGGGGGCGAAGCGGAGCGGCACCGGGCCGGTCTGGCGGGGCCAGACGAGAAAATCGTCCCAGGCCCATTCCATGGCATAGGTGTCCGTCCATCCCCAGAGGGAGACGAAACATTCCAGGGCCGGCCGAACGGGACATCGTCCGAAGAGAGCTCGGTAGGCCGTTTGGCGTTCCAGAGAGATCGGTTCGAAGGTCAGTGTCATGTCGTTCATCCTCTGAAAGGGTCGGGGGTATGGTGAGACAAGCGTTCCTGCGCATTGTAGGGCGGAGTCCGTCGGAATGCAAGGGAACCGGACTGGTGACGGCGAGCCGGGCGCCTGGAACAGCGTTGGAGACACGGACGGAGAGCGGCGGCGGAAGCGGGAGCGACAACAGAAGGACGCCTGGACAAAGACCTTTCGCTTTCCCTTGACTCGGAGGACGCATCAGGCTCTGCGAAGCGCTCTGCGGGGCTGACGTCGCCTTATTCAGAGATTCCAGAAGCGGAAACAGAGCGTGACGACGGTGATGGTGGAACGGAGGCCGCTCTTCGTTGCAGGCGCCACGCCTCGGGAGGAAAGGGGCCTTGCCGTTTCCGACTCCGCTCGGTGGAGGGCGTGCACCGGTCTTCGCCGGAACGGAGCGAGACGTTCGGAGTGAGGAGGAAAAGACGATGTCGTTTATTTCGTGGGACGAGTTGCCCGAGAGAGAAGTCGCCAAGGGGTTCCATGCCCGCATGGTCCACGGGGAGAAGGCCACCCATTCTCTGTGGCGTATCGAGGAGGGGTCCATCCTGAAGCTTCATTCCCACCCCCACGAGCAGTTCACCTACGTGCTGGAGGGGGCGCTGGAGCTGGATGTGGAGGGCGATGTCCGGGTACTGCATCCCGGCGAGAGCGCGTATATTCCCTCCAATGCGCCCCACATGGGAAAAGCGCTCCGCCCGTGCCTCGTCATGGATTTCTTCGCCCCCGTGCGGGAGGACTACCGGGACGCGGAGCGCCCGCGCTAGACGCGTCGCACGCGGGAGGCAGTGCCCTTCGGGATTTCGGGAACAGAGCACGAAACGAGCCGGCGCCGGATTGACGGCGTCGGCTCGTTCTCTTGCGCGAACGCTTTTGTGCGAGTCCTTGCTCTGAAAGCCCTTGTGTGCGCGTGCCCTTGTGGAAGCGCTTCGTGGTTTGAAAACGCTTGAAAAGGCCGCACGCGGATCCTTTCGGATAGGTAGGGATCCCTGGGGATCCCCCCTTGCTCGGAAGGATCACTCGGGATAGAAGAGGTCGAGAAGCGCTCTTGCCCCCGGAACGACCCGGAGCAGGGAGGGGCGGCTCACCAGTTCTTCGGGGATCGTGGCGATCCTGGCGTCGCCGAGTCCCGATGCCCAGGGACGGGCGCGCACCTCCTCTTCCGTGGTGTCGTTCATGGGGCCTCGCTGCACCAGATAGACGTCGAGCCCCCTGGTGGTGTAGTCCAGCAGGCGCTCGACGCCGCAGGCGGCGAGCGCACTTCCCTCCCGCAGGGGAGCGAGGTCCGCGGCGACGTTCTCCCCTCCTGCCACGGCCAGAAGGTGGGCCGCCCAGGAGCGGGGCGCGCAGGTATGCAGCTCCCGGCCCGTGCTCTCCAGAAAGACCCGCACGGGCGGCGCCGCTCCCCGGCGCCGGGCCGCCTCCGTCGAGACGAGATCGAGTTCGGCGAGGGCCTTTTGCCACGCTTCGCCTCCTTCCGGAACGCCCAGGAGCAGGCCGAGGCGCTCCAGATAGGTGGGCATGCTCTCCCACTCGGGAGGCGCCAGAGAGACCACCGTCACGCCCGCCCGCTCCAGCGTTGCGATCGCTCCGGGAGAGAGGCTCTCCACGAGAGGACGCAGCAGCACCAGGTCGGGCGCCAGGGCGAGGAGGCGCTCCGCGTCGATCTTGGCGGGAAGGCGGGGAAGCTCCGGAAAGAGGGCCGGATCGTCCGCCCGGGAGACTGCCACGAGACGTTTCGCCGCACCCAGGGCGACGAGATTTTCGCTGTGCCCCGCGTAGAGGGAGACGATGCGCGTTGCCGGAGCGGCCAGAAGGCAGGTCCGCCCCGCGTCGTCCACGATGCGGAGGGCGTTTTCCGGCGCGCCCGGTACGGAGGAGTTCTCCGGACGGGCCTCCTCCGTCGGCGCAGGTGTTTGCGCCAGGGCCGGAAGTGTGCCGCAAAGTCCGAGGAGCCCCTGGAGGAGCACAAGTCCGAGGAAGACCCGAAGCCGGAACGTTCGTGCTGTTTCCGGAAAGAGTGGCGCCCGATCGCGCCTTGCCGTCGTTCGGATGGTCATGGTTGCATCGCCTCCTGGGTCGTGATGGCGGAGGAGATCCTCCGGGATGGTCGCAAAGCGTGTGCGCGTTTCTGCAAAAAGGAAGCGCTGCATAAAGGCAGTCCTGATCGAGTAGGAATCACCCTCTCTGGAGCGCAGGTCCCATCGCGTTGTTCCGAGATCGGCGCGGCATTTTCCAGAGGTTCCTCAAGATCTTTGGAAGTCCTGATCAAGTAGGAATCACTCTTTCTCAATCCCGGATCGCATCGCGTTGTTCCGAGATCGGCGTAGCATTTTTCAGAGGTCCCCTTTGGCTTTCCCTTGATTCGGGTCGCATCAGGCTCTGCGAGGCGTTCTGCGGGGCTCACGCAGCCTTCTGCCGCGGTGTCAAAGCGTTTCCGTCACGCGCTCTCGGGGCTCGTGCGGAACAAAGTGTGATCGAACCCACGGAAAAAACGAAGGGCGTGGCGAAGAAGAGCGAAAAATCCGTTCCGCCGCGCTGTCTTCCGCCGCTTCCTTCCGCCTCGTCTCCCGGCCTTCCTCCTCCGGGATCCGAGGCGGGGATGTCCGGGAAGTTCCTCTTCGGAATTCTCCCAGGGGAAGGAGCGGCCCGCCGGATCGCGGCGTGGGCCTTCTCGCGGGAGGACGTTCCTCTCCCCAGAGGCGCTTTGCGCGTGCTTTCGGCGCGTTTTCGGGGGCCTTCAGGCGCTTCCGGTGTGCTTTTCGGCGTTTTCAGGCGCTTTCGGCGCGTTCTCGGGCGTTCCGAGCGGGGCCAGAAGTTCCTCGGGACTTTTTCCGAGCGCCGCCTCCAAAAGGTGCGTCACGGAGGCGGCGCGTTCGAGCCGCTTTCGGCCACGCCGCAGCGCCTTCGGGTCGCCCTGGTATTTCGTCTCCAGACCGGCGATGCGCGTTTTTAAGGAGACCACGCGGTGGTCGTCCACGAGTTTGTCCGCGAGATAGAGGAGGTTCGCCTCGTCCAGGGCGGGGGGCAGGGAGGCGGGCAGTTCCATATGTACCGCCGTGAGAGCCGCGACGGCATTGTAGCCGTGCGCGCCCAGAAAAGCCGCGCCCGCCTCGGCGTGGTGCTTTTCAAGGCGTCGCACGTCGTGGAGCAGCGCCGCCGACCGAAGCAGGGGAAGGTCGAGGGGCACTCCCGCGGCGGCGAGAACCTCGCCGAGTCGCGTCGCCACCGCCGCGACGGTGCGGCAGTGGGTGCGCACCCGCTCGGGCGTGTTCGCGGCGTTCCAGAGGGCCTCGCATTCCTCGTCCGTGGGGGCGGATTCCCGAAGGGCGTAGGCGGCGAGGCGCCGGTAGTCCTCGGGGGTGTCCATGTCGAGGAGGACGCTTGCGTCGGGAACAGGGCAGTCCTTTGCGTCCGCCCCGTCGAGCACGTCCCGGAGCGTTCCCTCCGTGCGGGCGAGGATGGCCTGCCGCAGCGGGCCCGCCAGAAGAGGGGGGTGCCCCCGCGCGCCCGCGAAAAACGGATGGACCACGAGGGGAAAGGACTCCAAGGGCATTCCCGCCCGGCGCCCGGCGTCGGCGAAGGCCGCGAGGAGCGCCCGGTAGGTGGCGGGCTTCACCAGAGGAACGTCGCCGGGGAGGAGGAAGAACGCCTCGGTCTCCTCCGGAAGGGCCGCAACACCGGCCTGCACGGAGGAGAACATGCCCTCCTCGTAGCGGTCGTTGTGCACGGTGCGGGCACCGAGGCGGGCCGCCTCGGCCTCGACTTCCTGCCGCCAGTGTCCCGTGACGACCACCACGTTTTCCACCCCCGCCGCACGGAGCCGCGTCACGGCCTGGGCCAGGGCGGAAGTTCCCCCCAGTTCCAGAAGCAGCTTGCAACACGCCATACGGGAGGAAAACCCTCCCGCGAGCAGCACCGCCGCCGGAGCGACGGAGGGCGTTTCTGGCGCAGCCGGAAAGAGCGTCATGGGATTTCTCCTGGGATGCCGTTCCTTCCGCGTCGCTGAGCACTGAGCCCTCGAGCGGCAGGGGGCGCGCAGGAGGAGGATTTCTGATTTCTCTTGCGGTGTCGGGGATATAGGGTCACTGTCTTCACCTCCGTGGTCAGTGGTCGGTGATCCGTGGCCAGTCTGTCCGCCCCTCCGGTCACTGCTCACTGAGCACTCGATTTTTGTTCTCCGCGACGCACGGAGCGAACCGTGCCGGATTCTTCGGCAGGGTCCGCCGAGGCGCTTTCCTCGGGACGCCCCTCTCCGCAGCACCTTCCGTTACAGCTTTTTCTGCGAACGGTCCGGAGGGTTCGCACGGCTTTTGTCGGCGGTGTGTTCCTTCGGCGCGCTTCTGCCTTCGGAAGGGTCTTCCTCAGGCGGTGCGCCCCTCTTCCTGCTGCCGCTTGCGCTCGATCTTCTTGCGGGTCTCCGCGTCGAGGACGGCCTTGCGGATCCGGATGGAGCGGGGGGTGATCTCCACGAGTTCGTCATCGGCGATCCACTCCAGCGCCGCGTCGAGGCTCATCTTCCGCGGCACGTTGAGCACCACCGTGGTTTCCTTCGTGGCGGAGCGGATGTTCGTCGCGGCCTTCCTCTTGGTGGGGTTGCAGGGAAGATCGTTGCCGCGGCTGTGTTCGCCCACCACCATTCCCTCGTAGATCCGGTCTCCCGGCTCGACGAAGAGCACACCCCGGGGCTGAAGGTTTTCGAGCTGGTACGACGTGGCCTCTCCCGTGTCCATGCTCACCAGGGAACCCCGGGTGCGCCCGGTCACGTCGCCGCGCCACAGGTCGTAGCCGATGACCCGGGAGGACATGATCCCCAGCCCCCGGGTGTCGGTGAGAAATTCGTTGCGGTAGCCGATGAGTCCCCGGGTGGGGATGGTGAACTCCAGGCGGAGCGTCCCCGTTCCGAGAATGGCCACGCTGGTGAGTTCGCCCTTGCGGCGGGCGAGTTTTTCGATGACGACGCCCTGATACTCCTCGGGAACGTCCACCACGAGCTGTTCCATGGGCTCCAGGAGATTTCCCTCCTCGTCGGTGCGGGTGATCACCTCCGGGCGGGAGACGCAGAGTTCGAGCCCCTCCCGGCGCATCTCCTCGATGAGGATGCCCAGGTGCAGTTCGCCCCGTCCCGACACCTTGAGCCCGTCGGCGCGGCCCAAATCCTCCACCCGAAGGGCAACGTTCGTCTTCTGCTCCCGTTCCAGGCGCTCCCGGACCTGGCGCAGCGTCACCGCCTTTCCCTCCTGCCCGGAGAAGGGGCCGGAGTTGACGAGGAAGAACATGGACACCGTGGGTTCCTCGATCTCCAGAGGGGGGAGGCACGCCTCGGGCGTCTCCGTCGCGGCGAAGGTGTCGCCGATGCCGATCTCCTCCGGTCCGGCGATCCAGACGATGTCCCCGGCGCTCACTTCTTCCAGAGGCACCCGCTCCAGCCCCCGGGTTCCCCAGAGGTGGACACAGCGCTCCGGCGAGGTGCTCACCTTTTCCCAGGCGGTGCGCTTCGGGTCCTTCCAGTGCACGGCGGTGCGCAGGAAATCCGCTCCCTTCCGGATGGATCCCTGGAGGATTTTGCCGCAGCCGATGCGGCCGATGTAGTCGCTCCATTCGAGGGTGCTCACCTGCATCAGAAACGGCGCCGACAGGTCCGCCCGGGGGGCGGGCACGTGCTCCACGATGGCCTCGAAGAGGCGGTCCATGCCGTTCCGGGGATCCTTGTCGAGGTCGCGCACCATCCAGCCGTGCAGCCCCGATCCGTAGAGCACGGGGAAATCCGCCTGCTCGTCCGTGGCGCCCAGTTCGAGAAAGAGGTCGAAGGTGCGGCTGAGGGCGTCGTCGGGGGAGGCGTTGGGGCGGTCCACCTTGTTCACGATGACCAGGGGGCGGTAACCGAGGGCGAGCGCCCGCATGAGCACGTAGCGGGTCTGGGGCATGGGGCCTTCGCAGGCGTCGACCAGAAGGAGCACCGAATCCACCATGGAGAGGACCCGCTCCACCTCGCCGGAGAAATCCGCGTGTCCCGGCGTGTCCACGATGTTGATCCGGTAGTTCTGCCATTCCACAGTGCAGTGTTTGGAGCGGATGGTGATACCCCGTTCCCGTTCCAGGTCGCCCGAATCCATGAGGCGCTCAGGAAGGCGGGCGTTGTCCCGAAAGACGTGGGCGGCGCGGAAGATGCCGTCGATGAGGGTGGTCTTGCCGTGGTCGATGTGGGCCACGATGGCTACATTGCGGATGCCTTCCGCCCGGGGAAATGTCGAATCCATGGGAGTTCCTGCCTTTCTTCTCTTCGTAGGGAAGTGCGAAATGTCACGGCGGTCGCGCCGCGTGCCGGAATCCGGCAAACAATCATTATACCTCGAAATCACGACGAATTGGTTTCGGAAGTCTGTCGAACAAGCCGTCGAACCTTCAGTGGTAATTTTCCCCCGGATTCGGTAGGATATCCGATGTCGTGCCGCAACAGCTCGGGTATCATGGGACGGCTTCGGAAACAAGGCGTCTCCAACACATATCGGTGGGAGGAATTCGTACATGTCAAAGGCAGGAAGGTTTTTCCGGGTTTCATTCGTGCTCGTCTGCGCTCTGCTGCTCCTGGCGTCCGGAGGATTCGCCGCGGAGACCACGGCGTCTCCTGACGTGGCTCCCGAGGGTTCCGTCTCCGATCAGACCATGACCGATCCCGAGCGGGTTCTCGCCAAGGTGGGCGACGTGGAGATCAAGGTGAAGGACGTGGAGGAGGTCATCGCCTCCCTGGATCCCCAGCGGGCGGCGTTCTTCAACAGTCCTCTGGGCCGCGGCAAGGTGGTGGAGCAGCTCATCAACCGAAACCTCTTCTACCTCTACGGCAAGGAACTCAAGGTCGACCAGGGTGACGAGTTCAAGTCCGAGCTGGAGAAGATCCGGCGCGAAATGATGAGCCACTTCGCCCTGCAGAAGGCACTGGACGAGATCAAGATCTCCGACGAGGAGATCAAGAAGTACTACGACGAGCACAAGGCGGAGTTCGTGGTTCCCGAGAGCATCCGGGCGAGCCACATTCTCGTCGCCAGCGAGGACAAGGCGAAGGAGATCGTCAAAGAGATCAAGGACGGCAAGATCACCTTCGAGGCCGCCGCAGTGGAGTACTCCAGCTGCCCCTCCAAGGAGGCGAGCGGCGACCTGGGCTTCTTCGGCAAGGGCCAGATGGTGCCCGAGTTCGAGAACGCCGCCTTCGCCCTGAAGAAGGACGGCGACATGAGCGATCCCGTGCAGTCCCAGTTCGGCTGGCACATCATCAGGCTCACGGAGCGCAAGGATTCGACCCAGAAACCTCTCGATGAGGTGAAGGAGCAGATCCGGCAGATCATTGCCGGGGAACGGCAGCGCAAGGTCTACGAAGACAAGCTCGCGGAGCTGAAGAAGACCTACAAAGTGCAGACGTTCTAAACCGGAACGGAGACTGAGGCGACGCGGCATTTTGCCGCAATGCCCGGTCGGGTGGAGATGAAGCGGGCCGGATACTCAGGGATCCGGCCCGCGTGCTGTGGGGATGCCCGCACGCGGAGTTTTGACTGGAGCGCCTCCTCTGTCGTGTCCGGGCTATGCGTTCCGGTGCGCCGCACTCCAGGCGAGATAGCGCTCCCGGGAGATCGCGGGGTGGTGGTAGCGGTTTTTCGAGGCCGAGGTGGCGCTGTACTCGATGGCTTTGACGGGGCACCAGTGAAAACAGGCCATGCACCCCGTACAGGCCCCGAGCCAGCGGGGGCGCCCCCGTTCGTCGAGGGCGATGTCCCCCACGGGGCAGACCGTCGCGCAGACGCCGCAGGCGGTGCAGGCGTCGGTGGCGCGGTAGCGCCGGTCTTTCGGTCCCACCTGGGCCATGGCGTGCGTGTTCGCGAAGGTGGAAAGCCACGCGAAAAGCCCCCCCGAAGGGGGCGTCTCCCGCCGGGAGCGCACCGCGTCACAGATGGCCGCAAGCCCCTGCTCCGCCTCGGCGACGATCTTTTCCAGCTTCGCTCCCGAGGGAGGATTGGACACGGGAGGATAGTTCCCGGGCATTCGCTGGTGGAATGCTCCCCGCACCCGGACGCCCCGCTTTGCAAGAAGACGGACTCCCTGCACTGCCGTGCCGAGGGGCATGCCTCCGCTCGTCAGGAACAGGTAGACCCAGCTCTCCCGCGAGACGGAGAAGGTTTCGAGAAAACGATGAACCACCAGCGGCGCGCCGAAGGCGTGCACCGGATAGGCGATGCCCACGGTCTCCCCCTCGCCGACAGTGGCCTTGCCCAGGCATCCCGCCATGTTTATCAGTTCCGTTCCGCCGCCCAGAGCCTCGGCGATGCGGTCCGCGCACCGGAGCGTGTTTCCCGTTCCGGAATAGACGTAGATCTGGTGCATGCCCATGCCCTTTCCCCCCTGATTTTTCCAGCGTATCGTCGGACACGCGTATAATCCTTTCTTTTCTGTGGGAAGGGAAGCGCCTTTTTGCGGAATTTCTTAAGAGCACTATGCTTTTGATTTCAGAATGTCCCGAACGGTACATTCCGTTGCGCCACGCTTTCGGGATGTCAAGGGACACCCGGATTCCCGCACGAAGGGGACATCCATTTTTCAGCACATTGCCCGCCATGCCATCATGTCTGAGCAGAAACCGATTCCTGAATCTGTCGGGATTCCCCGGTTTCGTCATCCCCCCTTCCCGGCAGTCCGGGTTGCGGTGTTCCATCTCCCAGAGTCTGCAACTGCTCCCATTCACGTGGACCACACGGCAGTGATGGAGAAGCCGGTCCAGAATCGCCGTGGCGAGCACTTCGTCGCCCGCGAGCATCTCCGGCCATTTCCGGATGCTCTTGTGCGGCGCAATGTGCCGGAATACACGCGGCGTTCTCTTTTTCATCCGCACACATCGCTTTGATGCCGGTGTGCGGATGGGCGGGAGCGCGAACGGAGACGTAACGTGCCCGGCGTCTTCTTTCGCGTCGCTCCGCGAACCCTGTTGTGCCCACAGTGGGGGTGTCGGTTGAAATGTGGGCGTGGTCGAGGAAAATTTCGTGCGAAAAAGGGGAAGAAGAGTTTGCTTAATCCTGACTATTTCTAGGCCTCTTCGGAGGAGTTCGTTCTTCTCTCTGTGCCTTGATGTGATGATGTCAAGAGAGGTTTTGACGGACGATGCGTCTGTGCATCGAGGTGTCGCGAGAGGACTCTCCTCCCCTCATCTGTGGGACACGAAACGGGGAAGAGACGCCCCGTTCGTCGCAGCGGAACGGCGCTGTTCCCGCTCGGTTTTCTCCGGTACGTGTCACCCTGGCGCGTGCGAGTTGTTCCACCGGCTCCCCTGGGGTATGATGAAGTCGTGTTCTTTTCTTGCCACGGCGCTGTGGCGCAGCGACGCGAGGCTTCTCTTTCCCGCGCTTTTTTGTGACGGGGTTTCTTTCGGATCTCAAAGTGGCATGGCGGGCGGAGAGAACGGGAGGTGCCGCTGTCCGAAACTCCGGCTTATCGGGATTCCCGGAGCGGATATGAACGCGTGTTTCGATGTGTACTTTGATGTGTGAGATCAGGTTGGGCCGAGAGTGCCGAGGCTTTTCTCCGAATGGGCGGGGTGTTTTTTCCGGCGCATGGAGGTGCATCAGGGAGTGACACCGCACGCCGAAGGAAAGCGGCATGGCGGTGGAGGTCGGTGCGCGGTCCTGCATGTGCTTTCTGGAGCGGCACCGCACGCCCCCCGGAGGCGGACAAAGGCCCCGGAGCCAGAACGGGCGGTGGTGGGACATGTGGGTGGGAGCAATCTCACCCCGGCGCACGCCCTCCGGAACCAGAACGGGCGGCGGCAGGGTACGCTCCTTCTTAAGGAACCTCTGAAGAAAGACCTCTCGCTTTCCTTGACTCGGGTCGCATCGGGCTCTGCGAGGCGCCCCGCGGGGCTGACGCAGCCTTATTTCAGGGAATCTCTGATGAAAAGGGTTTCCCGCTCTGTTGCTCTTGATTGCATCGTGTTTTCGTGAGGTCGATTCGGCGTTCCTCAGAGGTTTCATAAAGGAAGCGTGGGGAACTGTGAGGAGGTGGGGATCGTGTGGAAAGCCTTTGCAAGGGGCGATTCGGTCCGATCCGTCCCGGGGAGGTGCGCCGCCGGAGAACGTGCCGCAGGGGTGCGGGCTCCGGGGCTGAGAGGGGTGAGCCCGGGAGTTCCGGGTGGACGTGGTGTTTGTGGTCGCGGTGCCGTGATGCGCCTGGGAGGGCTCGCGGCGGTCCTGGTGTTGCTCCTCGGCGGTGTCGGCCTCGGCGGGGCAGGGACCGGAACAGGTGCGCCTCGGGGGGGCTTTTCCGTCGCGGGCCTTTTCCCCTTGTGGGCATGTTTCGCCTCTGCGGCGGAGAGTGCGGCGGCACAGTCCGGAGATCTCTCGGGGGATCTCCCCGGAACGACCGGCGGCCTTGACGCCCCCGCCTCTGCCGCTTCCCCCGTTTCCTCTTCCTCCGCCTCGCCTGTGCCTTCCATGTCCTCCGGCGGCGAGAGGGCGTTCTTCGGCGCCGTCGGCGTGGTCTGGAACGAGGACCGGGTCTGCGCGATCGGACAGGGGGTGTCGCCCCTTTCCGGCGACACTCCCCAGGGAAAGCTCTTGGCCCGAAGGGCAGCGGTCACGGATCTGCAGCGGAACCTTCTGGAGTTCGTCAAGGGGGTCCGGATCGAGGCGACCACCACGCTGGAGAACTTCATGACAAAGGACGTGGTCAGAAGTTCCGTGGAGGGCGTGATCGCCCACGTGGAAATCTACGATTCGGACTGGCGCGACGGCATCTACACCGTGTACGGAGGCGTCCGGATGGGCTCCCTGCGCAGGGCCGCGGTGTCCCAGATTCCTGAAGTGAAGCGGAGATCCCTTCCGACCTACGAAGGAAAGGGGTTTCGCGAGCTGGTCATCGACGCCCGCTCCCTCGCCTTTCGCCCCTCTCTGGTGGTGCGGGTCCGGAGCGAAGGAGGCCGAAGGGTGTACGGTCCGGAGTTCATCGACAGGACCGCCTTTCTTGAAAAGGGGATAGCCGCCTACGTGGCGAAGGAGGAGACGGAGACATCGCTCCGGGGGGTGCCGCGCCGGGACGGGCCGCTTTCTGAGGCGGGAGCGGGGGTGCTTTGCGGCGTCGCCCGCACTTTTCTGGGGTTTTCCCTTCCCGCCCGGGCCGACGAGGCGGTTCTCGCCGTCAAGGGCGTGGGCCTCGCCGAGGACGGCGCTCTCGTGATCGCCGACGACATGGCGGACCTCATCGAAAAGAACTCCTACGACTTTCGGGTGCCCGGCAACGTGACCATCATCACGAAGACCGCCGCCATCCGGGGCATCCTTCTCGATCTCGGAACGGAGGAGGCGGTTGCGGCGAAAGCGCCCTTCCGGTGGCGTCGTGCTTCCGAAGGCGATTCCTGAGGCGGCGCGGACGGCGGAAGGGCGGGTTTGGGCGGCGCTGCGGCGGCGGGGGGCGCTTCTTGCCGCCCTGGCGGTGTGTGCTGCGGCGCTGTTTTTCACGCATCCTCCTCTCTTCGTGCAGAAAACGGACCGCTCGTTTCTCGATCTCCGGTATCTGTGGACGTCTTCGCCGGCTCCCTCGCGGGAGATCGTCCTCGTTCTGGCCCGGGAGACGTCTCTGGCGGCGCTGGGGCAATGGCCCTGGAGCCGCCGGATTCACGCCGGGCTCATCGAGCGCCTTTCCGCGCTGGGTGCGCGGACCATCGTCTACGACATTCTCTTTCCCGAAACGAGCGACGCCGAGGCGGACGCGCTGCTCGCCCGGGCGGCACAGGCCCACGGGCGGTGCGTCTTCGCCACCCACCTCGCGGAGGATGCCGGAGAGGGCGGGGCGACGCTGCTTCTTCCCTACAGGGAGCTGGCCCGGTCCGCGGCGGCTCTCGGCGTGGCGGGCGTCGCGCCGGACATCGACGGTGTGTACCGCACGCTGGTCCCCCTGTGGCGCCACGGCGGGCGGGCCTTTCCCTCCCTGTTCCTCGCCGCCGTGGCGACGCACACCGGAGAGCCCATCGCCTGGGGCGAGGCGGACAGAACGGTGTCCGTGGGTGCGCGGCGGGTGGCCGTGGATTCGGAGGGGCTCTTCTTCGTTCCCGAGACGGACGAGCGGCTTTTTCCGGTTTTCGAGTTCTCCCGGGTGCTCGAAGGGCGTGTGCCGGAGGACGCCTTCCGGGACAGACTCGTGGTGGTGGGCGTCGAAGCGGCGGGAATTCTGGCCCGGGACATCCTTCCCGTCTCGCGGCGGGGGCGGGTGGAGCACCTGGCCGGATCGGTCTTTCTGGCCCTGGGCATGGACGTGTTCCTTTCCGCCGCGTCGGAATCCTCCGGAAAGGCGCTGCACGGCGACCCCGCGCCCCTGGGGGCGCTTTTCTTTCTCGTCGCCGCGCTCTTCTTTCTTGCGACGGGGCTCTTTGCGGCGGGCTGGAAACGAAACGCCGCAGCGGCGGGAGGGCTTGTCCTCCTGCTCGCCGTTTCCGCCCTGCGCGCCCGTCTTTTCGGCGTCTGGCTCTCCCCCGTGTGGCCCCTCCTCGGATGTGCTCTTTTTCTCCCCACCGCGATGCTCTCCCGGCTGCACATCCTCACCCGGGTCGCCGAGGAAGAGCGCCTGCGCCTGCTCGACGGTGTGACCCGGGCCATCGCGAACGCCATCGACGCGAAGGATCATCTCACGGGGGGCCACTCCGAGCGGGTGGCGGCGCTGACCTGCCGCCTCGGGGAGAAGCTGGGCTTCTCGCACCTGGATTTGCAGGGGCTCGCCGTGGGCGCCCTGCTGCATGACGTGGGCAAGATCGCCGTTCCCGACGCGGTGCTCCGGAAGGTGGGCAGGCTCACCCCCGAGGAGTACGACCTCGTGAAGACCCACCCTGTGCGCGGGAGGGAGATCCTCGCCGCGGTGCCCTTCTCGCCGGTGGTCTTCCGGGCGCTGGAGGAGCACCACGAGAAGATGAACGGCCGGGGCTATCCCCGGGGACTTGCCGGGGAGGAGCTTTCCCTCGCGGGCAAGATTCTCGCCGTGGCGGACGTGTTCGATGCCCTCTCCAGCGAGCGCACCTACAAGGACGCCTGGTCGCTGAAGGAGATCCGGGACTTTTTCGAAAAGGCTCGGGGGACCGAGTTCGACCCGGAGGTGGTGGACACGCTCTTTGCCCTTCTCGACGACCGGGACCCGATCTTCGAGTTTCTTCCGGCGCCCCGCGGGGAAGCCGGCGCGGGCGGTGCGGCGGGCGTCGGCGGGCCGGAACCCGAGCCGGAGCCCGCACATGCCGGAAGGGCGCAGGGTGCTTCGGAGGAGCCGGACGGCGGAGGCGCATTGCCCCGGAACGGCCAGGAGGACCTCCCGTCGGAGAAAGACGCCTCCGCGGAGCGGATTCGGGGGGTGCGGGTGCGGTCTGTCCGGATCCGCTGACGGAGGATCGGGACGGAAAAACCGCGTGCGCCTTACATGTGCAGGAGGATCTTCAGGGAAACCCAGAAAAAAAGAAGAAGAAACGCCATGGCGAGGATGGCGTAGAAGAGTTCTCCCGCGAACCGTCCCGTCCCTTCGATGAAGATGCCCAGGTACCTGAGAAGAACGCCCAAACGCCTCAGAAAGACACCCAGATGCCTCAAGAGAGCGCCGGCCATTCCGAAAAGGACGCTGGTACCGGCGAGACGTTTTCGGATCATGAAAGCACCTCCGTAAAGGGCTCGTGGAGCTGGAGCGGCGCGGGTGCAACGGTCAGTTTTTTTGTTGCGGGAGCGTTTGACGACATGGCCCGATGGACCGGTTCGGGCGCGGCTCTGTGGATTTCGGGAGAAAACGAGCGCATTTTCCGAGGATGCGTCGAAGAGACGGGAACTCTGATCAAGCAGGAATTGCCCTCTCTCGATTTCCATTGCATCGCGTTTTTCCGAGATCGGCGTGGCATTTTTCGGTTCCATGCGTCGAGGGCCCGCCAAGGACACGTCGAGGATGCGTTCATGGTGTCCACGGAAGTCATTCTACCGTTTTGACGAACGATAGGCGACAGCGGCGGAAGCACCGCGACGCATACCGTTGCGGAAGCGGAAGAAGACGGCGAGGGGATTGGTGTGGGCACGGGCACGGGCACGGGCACGGACGCGAACTCTTCTCTCGCCTCCGCGGCGCCGCTTCGGAGGGTGCGGGCGTGGGCGCAGCGGCGCTCCTGCTCGCGGCGCCGCTGCTCTTGCTGCACCGTAGGTGAGAAGCGCGTCCTTCGCGGCCCCGGCGCAAAGGCTCCAGGGCAAACAAGAGGAAGCAACGCGGACCGGCGCGGTTCCCGCGAAGGCGTGACATCTCCGGGACCGGCGCTCTTTGCGGAAGCAACGCGGACCGGCACGGTTCCCGCGGGGGCGTGACCTCTCCGGGACCCGCGCTCCCTGTGTGAGCAACGCGGACTGATGTGATCCCCGCAGGCGGCGAAAACGCGCCTGCGGGGATCGCGCTTTTGCGGCCCTGCGCTCCGGCCTCTGGGCGGCGCATGTGCGTCCGGGTCCGTCTCCAGGGGCGGAAGGTCCTGTGCCGGGCGTCGTGACACCGGTGCTTTCGCTGTCTCCGTCCGTCGCAGGGTGCTATACTTTCCGTGATGCGCGGCGTCCTGGGGCGCCCTTGTGTGTTTCGGCCCGTCCGGCCCGGAGCCCCTTGAGGGGGCTCCGCGGCGGGGCGTGCGGGGCAGTCGATCTTTCGGGAGGGAAGCGCGATGACGATGGCGACGCTTTTGGCGGTGGCGCGGGGGGAGCATCCCGCGGACCTCGTGCTTCGGGGGGCCCGGATCGCGAACGTCTTCACCCTGGAGTACGAAGAGGCGGAGGTGGCGCTCTGGAAGGGGCGCATCGCGGGCATCGGAAAGGGATACCGGGGTGCGGTGGAGGAGGATCTCTCGGGGTTGGTGCTGGTGCCGGGGTTTTTCGACGGGCACTGCCACATCGAGAGCACGCTCCTCACCCCTGCGGCCTTTTCGGAGCTGGCGGCGGTGCGGGGCACGGCGGTGGTGGCGGCGGACCCCCACGAGATCGCCAACACCTGCGGCCTCGCCGGGGTGGAGTACATGTGGCGCGAGGGGTTGGGCTGTCCGGTGGAGCTTTTCTACGCGGCTCCGTCCTGCGTGCCCGCGTCGCCCTTCGAGACGGCCTTCGAGACCCTGGACGCGGCGGCTCTGGCGACCTGTTTCGCCCGGGGGTGGTGCGACTCCCTGGGAGAGGTGATGAACTATCCCGCGGTGACGTCGGGGGATCCGGAGCTGTGGAGCAAGCTCTTCGCCGCGGGGTCCCGGGTGAAGTCCGGCCACGCCCCGGGGCTTTCCGGTGGGGAGCTTTGCGCCTACTGCGCGAGCGGCTGCGACTCGGACCACGAGAGCGTCACCGCCGCGGAGGGGCTGGAAAAACTGCGCCGGGGCATGTGGCTCATGATCCGCGAGGGGGCGACGGAACACAACCTGGAGGAGCTGGCTCCCCTCGTGGCGGCGGACGAGGCCCGGTCGAGCCGGTGCATGCTGGTGAGCGACGACCTGACGGCACGGTATCTGCGTGACCGGGGGCACATGGACGAGAAGATCCGCCTCGCCGTGCGGCACGGCATCTCTCCCCTGGCGGCGCTGCGCATGGTGACCCTCTCTCCCGCCTCGTATTTCGGGCACCGGGACCGGGGCGCGGTGGCGCCGGGATATGTGGCGGACCTGGTGGCGGTGGACGATCTCGAATCCTGCCGGGTCCGGCGGGTGTGGAAACACGGGCGCCTCGTGGCGGCGGAAGGGCGCCTCGTCGCCCTTGCCGTGCCCCGGGCGACGCCTCCCGCACCTGTCCCCCTCCGGGTCGCCCTGCCGCCGGAAGAGGACTTCTCCCCGGCCGTGCCGAAGGGTGCACGGCTCCGGGTGATCGGCCTCCGCCCCGGGCAGGTGGTGACGGAGCATCGCATCGTGGAGCCGTCGGTCCGGGACGGACGGGCGGTGCCGGAGGCGGGGCGGGATCTGGCGCTCCTCGCCGTGCTGGAGAAGAACCGGGGAACGGGGCGTCTTGCCCTCGGGTTCGTCCAGGGGCTCGGGCTCCGCGAGGGGGCGCTGGGGTCGTCCGTGGCCCACGACGCACACAACTTCGTCGCCGCGGGCATGGATGCGCGTTCCGTCCGGCGCGCCCTGGTGGCGCTCGCCGCCGCGGGGGGCGGCCTGGTTGCCGTGCGGGGGGACGAGGTGCTGGCGTCGCTGCCGCTTTCCGTGGGGGGGCTCATGCACGCCGGAACGGCGGAGGAGGTCGTTGCGGGGCTCGACGCCGTGGAAACCGCGGCGGCCCGGCTCGGGACGCCCCTCGATCACCCCTTCATGGCCATGAGCTTTCTCTGCCTCTCCGTGATTCCCGAGCTGAAGCTCGCCGACACGGGATACGTGGATTTGTCGAGGGGCGGGGCGCAGTCCCTTTTCGTGGAAGGAGCGTGAGGAGCGTCCGGGGAGAGGAAGAACGGAGAAGACGAGCGCGGCTGGAACGCGAAGCGGGCGGCGCGGAAGCGCCGACACCGCCTGGCTTCGCTGCAACCATCTTCTGAAGACATTTTCTTTTTTGAGGGAGGAATACCATGCTGTCCTGGCTCGAACGCCGTTTCTCCGTCCGTGAGGCGGGGAGTGACGGCAAGACGGAAATTCTCGCGGGCATCACCACCTTCATGACCATGGCCTATATCATCTTCGTGAATCCGAGCATCCTCTCCAACACGGGCATGCCCTTCGGCCCGCTCATGACGGCCACCTGTCTGGCCAGCGCCCTGGCCACGCTCTGCATGGCCTTTCTCGCCAACTATCCCATCGCCCTGGCCCCCGGAATGGGGCTTAACGCCTTCTTCGCCTTCGGGGTGGTGCTCGGCATGGGCATCTCCTGGGAGGTGGCGCTGGCGGCGATCTTCCTCGAAGGGGTGCTCTTCATCCTTCTCACCATGACCCGCCTGCGGGAGAGCATCGTCAACGGCATTCCCAAGTCCCTGAAGATCGGCATCTCCGCGGGGATCGGACTCTTCATCGCCTTCATCGGCCTTCAGAGCGCGGGGATCATCGTGAAGAACGACGCGGTGCTCGTGGGGCTGGGAGATCTCAAGAGCACGCCGGTGCTCCTTGCCTTTCTCGGGTTCTTCCTCATGGTGGCCCTTGAGGCGCGAAAGGTGCGCGGCTCCATCCTGCTGGGCATTCTGGCCATCACGGCCCTCTCGGTGGTGCTGGGCGTGAGCAAGGCCCCGGAGGGAATCGTCTCCCTGCCGCCCTCTCTCGCGCCCATCTTCGGCAAGATGGATTTCTCTCTGGTGGGAAGCGCCAATTTCTGGATCGTCCTCTTCTCCTTCTTTTTCGTGGATTTCTTCGACACCGTGGGTACCCTCGTGGGTGTCACGAACCGGGCGGGCATGCTCGACGCCAAGGGACAGCTTCCCCGGGCGCAGCAGGCCCTTCTCGCGGATGCCATCGGGACCACCGCCGGAGCCGTGCTCGGCACCTCCACCGTGACCTCCTACGTGGAGAGCGCCTCCGGCGTGGAACAGGGAGGGCGCACGGGGCTCACCGCTCTGGTGACGGCCCTTCTCTTCCTCGCGGCGCTCTTCTTCTCCCCCCTGGTCTCCATCGTCCCCGCCTGCGCGACCGCACCGGCGCTTATCCTGGTGGGCATCTTCATGATGATGGGCCTGCGGGAACTCGATTTCGACGACTGGACGGATTTCGTTCCCGCCTGCGTGGCCCTGCTGGTCATGCCCTTCTCCTACAGCATCGCCCACGGCATCGAGTTCGGCATCATCTCCTTCGTGGTGCTCAAGCTCGCCACGGGAAAGGCAGGGGAGGCGAGCCCCCTGATGATCGGGCTCTGCCTCGTGTTCCTCGCCAAGGAAATCTTCGTCTGACGACGGCTTTTTTCCGGTGCGTCCGGAGAAGGAGCAGGAGAAGGTCCGGGCGGGTGCTTCCGGTTTTCGGGATCCCGGTCCCGGAGGCGGAAGTGCGTACAAGGCAACGCGGAACGAACGACGAGCGCGGCGTTTTTTCGGGGTTACCCGGAAAAACGCCGCGTTTTCTGTATGAAGACGTTGTGCACCGCCCGCGGCTGCCCGGCACTTTGCCGTGCCGTGGTCGCTCGCTCTGTGCGGGGAAACGCCGTGGTGTGAGCCGTTTCCGCCTTTCGCACGATGTGGTGCACACGGCTCACACGACAGCGCGGCAGGGCCCATGCAATCGGGACGGGGCGAGGGCGCTCCGCCTTTGTCGGGGGCGTTTTTCTCCGAGTGTCGGCGTGGGCTCCGGCCCCGAAAGATGAACAGCAGGTCGGGAAAGGTTTCGTTGAAAATAAGAAAGATGTTGATTGATCTGGTGCTCTATGCCAAGGGGACGACATCTTCTTGACGTATACTGCGATATCGCGCACAATGTACAGAGTGTGCTTCTGTGAGTGTGTTCTTATTTCAGAAAAAAACGGAAGAGAGTCCTGTTTTCTGTAGTTCGAAAGGCTCTGTAATTCTGGGTATGGTAGCCCTGTTCGATTGATCTTTGGGTCTCTTGTCTTAGGGGAGCTCTGATGAAAAGGGTTTCCCGCTCTGTTGATCTTGATCGTATCGGGTTTTCGCGAGGTCGGTTCGGCGTTCTTCAGAGGTTCCTTAAGGTGCAGATCTTTTGGGCGTCCGCCCGGGGCTCCATTTCCGAAAGTTTTTCGGGTGACGTGCACAAGGGTGTGTTTGATGGCGTGGTTTTTGCCGGGCGAAGGCGGTTCGCGCGGAAGTCGTGGTGTGCCGGTTTCCTGGAAGGAACGCCTGCTTCTGCCGGGGTACGCCCGGGTGAAGGCATTCGGGGGTGCCGCACCGCTCGAAAAAAAGGTCCCGCAATGGGGTTCACCGGAAAAGAAGCAGAGGATGGAAAGGATTGGTGCGGGAACATGAATGTCGAGGCGGTGAAACGGACCTTCGCCGGGAGTGTTTCGGTCAAGGTGTTCTCTCTTTTCGCCGTGGCCGTTTTTCTGGCGGTGTTCGCCTCGCTGGGGGTGATGCACGTTCTGGTGCGGGAACGCCTGGCAGATGATCTGCGTTCCCGTGCGGAGGCGAGCGCCCGTCTCCTGGCCTCCATGCTGGCGGAACCGCTGGCGCGCTCCGCCGGGCGGGACGTGGAGGAGTTGGTCCGGGTCTATGCGGAGCGGAGCGATGTGCCGGTAATGGCGGTGTCGCTCCGCTCTTTCGGTGACGGCTCCCGGGGTGGCTCCGGAGACGGCGGAAGGACCGGCGGGGAGAACGCGGCGGAAGCGGAGAGGGTTGTGGCCGGATTCGTCCGTCAGGGGGAACGCCTGCTGCCTCTCGCCGCTCCTCCGGGCGAGGGCGTTTTTTCCGGTGAGGGAGATCTGCTGCGGGTTGTGGAACCCGTGCCCGGCGAAGCGGCGCCTCTCGGCGCGGTGGAGGTCTACGTCTCCCGGGAGGAGCTGCGGCAGGACATGCGCCGCCATCTTCTGATCCACGGGACGGCGGCGGTCTTCTTCGTCTGTGTTCTTCTGGGAGTGCTCTTCCTGAGTCTGGAGCAGGTCGTCTTCACTCCTCTGCGGCATCTTGCCGAGGCGGTGAAACATTTCCGTTCGGAGGCCGAGGCGGAGGCAGCGGCGGGGGAGGCCGCGGAAAGGGTTCTGCCCGAGCCGGTTCCCGTGGTGGAGCCCGCCGACGAGTTCGGCGATCTGGCCGCCACGTTCCGCGAGCTTTCGGGAACGCTGCAGCAGAGTTTCGCCCAGCGGGACCGCCTGCTCCGGGAACTGCGCCGGAAGAACAACCTTCTGGTGCTGGAGGCGGCCACGCGGGACAAGGCGCTCCAGGAAGTGGATGCAACGCAGCGGGAGCTTGTGCTCACCCTCGGGGAGGTGGTGGAGACCCGTTCGGCGGACACGGCGAACCACGTGCGCCGCGTGGGGGAGTATGCCTGGCTGCTCGGTCGCGGCATGGGACTGGGGGTCGAGGCGGCGGACCTGCTGCGGGTGGCGTCGCCGCTCCACGACGTGGGAAAGATCGGCATTCCCGACGCGGTGCTCAACAAGCCGGGACCGCTCACGCCGGAGGAGTTCGACCTGGTGAAAACACACACGCTCATCGGAAACCGCCTGCTCGGCAGTTCTCCCCGCAGAATTTTCCGGGTGGCGGCGAACGTGGCGCTGCAGCACCACGAGCGCTGGGACGGCAGGGGATACCCCGAAGGGCGCCGGGGGGAGGAGATCGATCTTTTCGCCCGCATCACCTGCGTGGCGGACGTGTTCGACGCCCTCACGCACCGGCGGGTCTACAAGTCGGCCTGGTCGCTCGAGGAAACCCTGGCTTTTCTGCGGCAAGAGGAGGAGCGGCACTTCGATCCCCAGGTGGTGGACTGCTTCTTCGCCAGCCTTGAGGAGATCCTCGCGGTCTTCCGAGCCTATCCGGACGACTGAGCCCGGCGGGGTGATTCCACGGGAAAGACCACGGTGGCGGAAAAGCCGCCGTCACTTGTGAAGGTTGCCGTGCCGTCGAGCTGTCGTGCGAGCCCCCGCACCAGGGTGAACCCCAGGCCGGAGCGGATTCGGCCAGTGTCGATGCCGGGAGGGAGCCCTACGCCGTTGTCCGCCACGGAAAGCCGCACCGATCCGTTTTCCACGGCGAGGTGGATCTTTAGCCGCGGTTCCGCCCCCGGCGCTCCGTCCTCTGCCGTCGGGGCGATCCCGGGTTCCGGGGATGGCCAGGCGTACTTGAGAGCGTTGGTGACCAGCTCGTTGACGATGAGAGCACAGGGAACGGCCCGGTGCAGGGAAAGCCGCACCGAAGCGGCGGTGACGGAGACCCGGGGCGGACGGGTCTGGGCGATGGAGAGGATGAGCCGCACCAGCTCGTCCAGGTAGTCCCCCATCTCCACGGCGCCGAGGTTCTTCCGGCCATAGAGGTGCTCGTGGAGAAGTCCCATGGTCCGCACCCGAGAGAGGGTCTGGTTGAGCGCCTCCAGGGCCTGGGAGTCCGTCACGCTCCCCATCTGGAGGGAGATGAGGCTTCCCACGACGGCGAGGTTGTTCTTCACCCGGTGATGGATTTCCCGAAGAAGTGTCTCTTTCTCCGCCAGCGATTCCTGCAGTGCCCGCTCCAGGGTCTTCTCCGCCGTCACGTCCGTGAAGAAGCTCTCCAGTTCGCCCCTCTCCCGGTCCACGCGCCCGCTCAGGGAGATCCAGAGGGGCTTGCCGAAACGGTTCCGCCGTTCGAGGACGATGTTGCGGTTCCGCCCTTCCTCCAGCTCCTTCAGGTAAAAGGCACGATTCTCGGGGTTCGCGTAGCTCGCGAGCGTGTCGAACTCCCGGAGAAAATGTTCCCGGTTCTCGTAGCCGAAGATGCGCGCCGCCTCGTCGTTGGCGTCGAGGGTGCGCCCGTCCTTTGCGATGACGCGCACGATGCCCAGGGGGGCCAGGTCGAAGAGGGTGCGGTAGGTCCTCTCCCGAGCCTGCAGTTCCTCCCGGAGCAGGGCATTGCGCATCGCCAGGGAGACCGTGCCGAGAAGGCGGTAAAGCTCGTGCAGGGTGTACGCGTCGAGGAAACGCGGCACGTCGAGAAAGGCCAGAAACAGCACGCCCAGCATGCGCTCCTGGTCCGCCAGGGGGTAGACCAGCGCCGAGGCGATGCGATTCGTCCCCGGCAGATCGACGAAATAGGGCGAATGGGGATAGTCCCGGACGTAGAGGGGTTCTCCCGTGCGCAAGACCTGTCCTGCGGCGCCGTCGTGTTCGGAGAAGGACAGACCGACGAAGGGGCGCAGGATTCCCGAGGCGGCGCGGATCACATTGCGCTTTGTTTCCCGGTCCCAGACGCAGACCGAGACGTGTTCCGTGTTGAGCAGGTCGCCCAGGTGGCGGCACGCCGTGTCGAGCAGGGCGTCCGGATCCAGATGCTCCAGCAGGCTTTCCGAGATGGCGTAGATGGTTGCAAGCTGGGCGTTTTTGTGGCGGAGGCGGGCCTCCTCCAGAACGCGGCCGGTGATGTCCGTCAGCGTCGCCGCGGCGAGGGGCTCCGAAACAAGGTCCTCCAGGAGGCTCAGAGAGACGAGGAAGGTGCGGCACTGGCCGTCCGCGCAGAAGATCTCCGACTCGAAGGCGAGGGGGTCCCGGAAGGCGAGCAGCTTCCGGAGGTTCCGTCGCCAGTGCATTGTCTCGGTGGCGCCCAGGAGCACCGAAACGGGCCTGCCCGTCAGGTCCTTGGCGCGAAAGCCCCCCAGAGCGGCGAAGGCGTTGTTCGCCAGGACGAAATGTCCCCGGGAGTCCAGAAGAAAACGGGGCGTCTCCTCAAGGAAGAAGAGGCGCTCCGTCAAGGAGGAAGAGAGCGAGCGGTCTTGGTTTTCTCCCTGAAAGGGCGTGTCCTGGTTGTTTTCGCGGGACGGTGGTTCGGGGTCGAAACCGTTTCCCGTCACGATGGATCCCCCTTTTTTCTCCACGGAACGAGGAACGTAGTGCGGTGTTGAAACGGGCCATCGGAAAAAAACGGAGGGCGCACAGCATCCTGTCGCCGCCCGCCTGCTCATGTACTTCTTTAGAGAACCATAGCACACTTCTTCGGGAGGGTCAATTGTGTACTCTTTTGCCGACGCCGATGTTCCGACTCCGAAGCGTTTCCGGAATCGCATCGAAGGAGCAGTTCCGCGGAAGGAAGGGCTCGTGACAAGCACGTCCTTCCACGTTTCGCGAAAACGGCGGGAGGTGCATCCCTTCGTCCCTGCTTCAACCATGGTGATGTCCCTGTCACGTTCCGCGAAAAACAGAAGGAGGCGCATCCCGTTCCGAGGGCGGTGCGGAAAACACTGCCCTCTCGGAACAAGATGCGCCTCCTCCGTGCGGGGACGTGACACAGGCTGCTAGAGGTCCTTCGGTTTTTTCAGGTCCTTCTTGATCTCCTCCAGATAGGCCCGGCTCTCGTCGGAGAGGTTCGCCTCAAGAGGTGTGGGGGCGTCGGTGCCTCCGGAGCCGGGGGCGAGATCGCCCTCCGTCAGGGGGGCCCAGCCGCCGCCAAGGGCCTTGAAGAGGCGCACGAGATTGGCGAGCATCTCCCCCTCGCTGATGGCCAGG
>NZ_JARKPW010000014.1:0-22203 GCF_029975095.1 Aminiphilus sp. | reverse complement strand
AACACGGCAAGCAATGCGAGCCCTCCCGTACACATGAAGAGAGACTCCTCCAGGAATTGGCCGGAGAAAAGTGTGACGCCGCACATGATGCTCCAGGCCAGAGCCAGAAGATATCCCGTCAGGCCGGAAATATGATCAAGTTCCTGCATGAGCAACGGAAAAAGCCCGACCCAGAACGCTGTAGCAGCAATGGAGCCCAAAAAGGAAAGATAATGGTACCTACCGTCGGGAAGAGCGATGAAACTGATTTGAGGACCGATCAGAGCCAAAACCGCCCCCAGAAGAAAGAAAAACGGGCGGACATCTTTTCTGGAAAACCGTTGATACAATCCCAGCAAGGCCGCCGCCGCCGCCGTAAGGACGACATGTCGCGCTCCGGAGCTTCCACTCCAGAGCGCGACGAGAATCCATCCGCAGACGAGCATGACATCCCGAAGGTAATCATACTGGTCACGGTCGAGAAAGACCCGCAGAAATCGCTGGGCAAGAAAAAAGGCGATCATGATGATCAGCAGTGTCGAGAAAGCGAAAACCGGTGAGGCCATCGTCTCCATTGCAAGCTTCCTCCTGCGGTCCTTCGCACGGGCTGTACTTCGGCACTCTCTCCGAACATAACACCAACTCGAGCGGTCCCCATAGAAAAGACCGCGCTTCATGGGTCAAACAATTTTACCACACAGAGCTGAGGTCGAAAAACCCGTCTTCCCAAGCAAAGAGCACACCGATACTCGCCATGTCGAGAATTTTTCTCCCCGACACCAGCCTTCCCGTCGAAACGTTTCCACCCTGGTGGCTCTTCGGGCTGCAACTTTCACGGCAGGGCAGAGACGTCAGGGCCGAAGTTCCGTTACACCTCCAAGATAGGGAACGAGTGCGCGGGGTATCGCGATGGAACCGTCCTCGCGCTGGTTGTTCTCCAAGATGGCGATGAGACATCGCCCTACGGCGACACCAGATCCGTTGAGGGTATGTACGAAACGAAGCTTCCCTCCCTCTTTCGGGCGGAACTTCGCGTTCATGCGCCGGGCTTGAAAATCTTCGCAGTTGCTGCAGGAACTGATCTCCCGATATTTGTCCTGCGAGGGAAGCCACACTTCCAGGTCGTAGGTCTTCGTTGCCCCGAATCCCATATCGCCCGTGCAAAGACACACGACGCGGTAGGGAATTTCCAGCTCACGGAGGACCTGCTCCGCGTTCTCCGTGAGCTGCTCCAACGCTTCGTAACTGTTGTCGGGATGGCAGATCTTCACCAGCTCCACCTTGTCGAACTGGTGCTGCCGGAGAAATCCACGGACATCCTTTCCATAGGTCCCTGCCTCTCTGCGAAAACAGGGAGTGTAGGCGGTATAGCTGAGCGGAAGGTCACCCTCGGAAAGGATCTCCCCGGAATGAATGTTGGTGAGAGGCACCTCCGCCGTGGGAATCAGCCAGAGGTCCTCTTCATGGATCTTGTAGAGGTCCTCCGCGAATTTGGGAAGCTGCCCCGTCCCCTGCATGGTCGCACTGTTCACCATGAAGGGCGGTACGAATTCCGTGTAACCATGCCGTTGCACGTGAAGATCGAGCATGAAGTTGATGAGGGCTCTCTCAAGACGCGCCCCCATACCTCGCATGAGGGTAAAGCGACTCTCCGCGAGCTTCACTCCTCTCTCGAAATCGAGGATTTTCAGTGCTTCGCCCAGCTCCCAGTGCGGCTTCGGCGAAAAATCGAACACCTTCGGCTCTCCCCAGACACGAACAACGCTGTTGTCCTCCTCCGAGGCGCCCACAGGAACGGACTCGTGGGGAACATTCGGAATGCGCAACAGGAGTTGTTCCATCTCCGCCTCGGAGACGTCAAGCTGAATCTCAAGCTCCTTGACATCTTCACCCAGACGACGCATCTCCTCCATGAGGGAGGCCGGATCCTCTCCACGGCGTTTCGCCTCGCCGACCTTCTTCGATCCCTCGTTACGGGTGGCTTTGATACGTTCTACGTCCACCAGCATCTTCCGTCGCCGGTCATCGAGAGCAAGAAGTTGCTCCAAGGGGTACTCGTGATGCCGGTTTTTGAGCATGGTCCGTACGAGTACCTCGTTTTCCCGTATCCACCGTATATCGAGCATGGGTCATTCCCCCTTGGTGTGTCGAATTTCCCGCAGCAAATCCGCCATCTCCAGAGCCGCCAGGGCGGCCTCGACTCCCTTGTTTCCCGCCTTACTGCCTGCTCTGGCGAGAGCCTGGTCGAGGTTGTCACAGGTCAGCACACCGAAGGAGACGGGGGTCCGCTGATCGAGTGCGATGTGCGCCAGTCCTTTGGAAACCTCCGCCGCGACATAGTCAAAATGGGGCGTATCCCCTCGAATGACCGCGCCGAGGGCGATCACCGCGTCATATTTCCCGGACAGAGCGATTTCCTTGACGACCAGGGGAATCTCCCAGGCTCCGGGAGCCCAGAAGACATCCATATCCTGATGGCGTATCCCATGGCGAAGGAGCGCGTCCTTCGCGCCTTCGAGGAGACGGGACGTGATCAGTTCATTGAACCGCGACACCACGAAAGCAAAACGTTGTCCTGCTCCTACCAGCTTGCCCTGAAACGTCTGCATGGTCATTCCTCCCGTCCTCGTTCACCCCTCATAGGGGCACTTCATTTCACCACATCCCGCAAATGAAGGATGTGCCCCATCTTCTCACGTTTCGTCTCCAGGTAGTACTCGTTGTACGGATTCGGCTCCACTTCCAGGGCGACTCGTTCCGTTACCTCAAGACCGTATCCTTCGAGACCGACGATTTTTCTGGGATTGTTCGTAATGAGGCGGATCTTCCGCAACCCTAGATCAGCCAGGATTTGCGCTCCAATGCCGTAATCGCGCAGATCCGGGCCGAAACCGAGCGCAACGTTCGCCTCCACCGTGTCCAACCCCTGCTCCTGCAACTCGTAGGCCTTGAGTTTCGGCAGAAGACCGATGCCTCGCCCCTCCTGACGCATATAGAGGAGAACACCCTGGCCCTCCTTTTCGATGAGCGTCATGGCCGTATGGAGCTGGGAACCGCAATCACAACGCAAGGATCCGAAGACGTCTCCCGTGAGGCATTCCGAATGGACCCGAACGAGAACATCGTCCTTTTCCCGGACATCCCCCTTTACAAGAGCCAAGTGAGGACGATCCAGGGAATCTTCCAAGAGAGATCTGTAGGCGTGAGCAACGAAGGTCCCGTAGGACGTGGGGAGCCGTATCGTGGAAAGGCGTTCCACGAGCTTATCCCGGAGATGACGGTAACGAATGAGCTGTTTTATGGTGAGGATCTTCAATTCATGCCTCCGGGCAAACTCCTGGAGATCACCGAGCCTCGCCATGGAGCCGTCCTCGTTCATGATTTCACAGATCACCCCGGCAGGCCGGAGTCCCGCAAGACGGGCCAGATCGACCGCGGCCTCGGTATGCCCCGCCCGTTTCAGAACGCCCCCTCTGCGAGCCTTGAGGGGAAATACATGACCAGGCTTTCGGAAATCCTTCGAGCCCGATGAAGGATCCGCCAGAAGGCGCGTCGTCAGGGCCCGCTCGAACGCGGAGATGCCCGTTGTGGTTCCCTCGTGGGCATCGACGGAAACGGTGAAGGCCGTTCCGTGAAGGTCGGAATTCTCCTCGACCATCATCTGCAATTGAAGTGCCTCCACGCGTTCTTCAGACAAGGGAACACAGACAAGTCCCTTTCCGAAGGTCACCATAAAATTGATGATCTCCGGAGTCACCTTCTCCGCTGCGGCGACAAGATCTCCTTCGTTCTCCCTGTCCTCGTCGTCCACGACGATGACCATCTTTCCGTTTCTGATGTCCTCAAGCGCCTCTTCCACTTCACAGAACCGGATTTCCTCCACGACGTTCTCCTTTCCTCCACATCGCGTTCCTTCCCGATTACAGCGCGAGTCTCGGCGCTCACGCCCATCCATACTCGCGCAATCTGTCCCAGGTGATTCCTTCTGCCTGCCTCCGTTTCTCCCCATCGTTTACAGTGAACAAGCCCTCCAAGGTCCGTCGGACATACTTTCCGAGCATGTCCGTCTCAAGGTTCACCCGATCTCCGGAGTGGAGGGCGGCCAAGGTCGTTTCTCCCAGTGTCGTCGGAATGAGACCGACACTGAAAGACTTCGGAAACACACCGATCACGGTAAGGCTCACACCATCCACGGCAATGGATCCCTTGGGGACGATCTCGCGGAGCAATGCCTCCTCCGCAGAGATCTCCAGGCGTTTCGTCCTTCCCTCCCCTGAGAGGTGAAGCACGTCCCCAGTACCGTCAACATGCCCCGAGACAAAATGACCGTCGAGTCTCGCCCCCACCGTCAGGGCTCGCTCCAGATTCACGCGGTCTCCTCGGCGGCGCTGTCCCAACGTCGTACGATCCCTGGTTTCCGGCATCATTTCCGCCTCGAAAAGAGTCTCCCGGATGTCCACTACGCTGAGACACGCTCCGGAAACGCAGACGGACTGACCGAAGACAAGAGTCGGCGTCAGTCTCCGCGACTCGATCACAAGGCGCGTCACCTCTCCGAACGAACGGACTTCCGCAATAGTCCCCACGGTTTCTACAAGGCCGGTGAACATGCAGGTCTCCCCTCCAGCCAGTGGTCATTTCCCACGGTGCGTATTGTAACAGCTTCCAGCGAGAAGAGTTCCTCCATGGTCGTAAAATGCAGGGACCCGGAGACACGTTTTCCAACTCCCATGATCCTGGCAGCGAGAAAAAGTGAGACATGGTCCGCGAGTTTCTCGCGAAAACAGGAAGCGACCACTTCTCCGCCCGCCTCGACAAGAACGGAAAGAATTCCTCTTCGGGCCAGTTCGGAGAAAAGAGATACGAGATCCACTCGACCATTGCTCGCGGGAAGGCGCAAAACCGTGGCCCCTCCATCGGACAGCGCCCTCTCCCTGGCTACCGGAGCCTTTTCCGTGCAGGCCAGGATCGCGCCGGGACGTCGTAACACCTTGGCATGGGGAGGGATTTCCAGGGCACTGTCGAGGACGACGACCCGGGGTGAAAAACCGGGAACGGCCCGAACCGAGAGTTCCGGGTCATCCGCGAGAATCGTCCCTTTTCCCGTCAGAATCGCGTCGTGTTCCGACCGGAGCAAGTGCCCGGCTCGCCTTGATGCGGCACCGGTAATCCATCGACTCTCTCCGTTCGTCAAGGCGATGGTCCCATCCAAAGATGCCGCGGCCTTCACGGTGATCCAGGGCCTTCCAAGGGCCATGACCCGGAAAAATCCTCTATTCATCCACCGGCACTCCGTCTCCAGCACCCCACGAACAACCTCGACTCCCGCCTCTTGAAGAAGGGCGATTCCCTTCCCGTTCACTTCTGGGTTCGGATCGTCCGTGCCGATCACGACCCTCGCAATGCCCGCCTCAACGAGACGAGGAGCACAGGGAGGAGTCCTTCCGTAGTGGGAACATGGCTCGAGCGTGACATAGGCAGTGGCGTTCCGGGCTGATTCCCCGGCTCTCGTCAGTGCCTCCACTTCCGCATGGGGACCGCCGCAACATTGGTGAAACCCCTTGCCGACCACGTGCCCGTCTCGGACAAGGACGCATCCCACCCGCGGATTCGGCGAGACGCATCCTGTGCCACGCGCAGCCAGAGAAAGTGCCATACGCATGTAGTACTGGTCAAGCATCACCTGGGACGGCATTCCCATCATCCATCTCCCTCAAAGCGTTCCGTATTTTTCTCGCCAGAGCCGGACCGATCCCCGGCACACTACCGAGGGCTTCCTCATCGGCGGTGCTCAATCTGCGCACACTGCCGAAGACGGCGAGCAGGGCGGCGGCCCGTTTTTTGCCCAATCCCGGGATCTCTTCCAGAGCGGACCGGCGCAAGCGGATGTTCCGTTTTCCCCTGTGAGACGTCACGGCAAAACGGTGCGCCTCATCCCGAACTCTCTGAAGCAGCAGCAGCGCCGGATCGTTCCGATCGAGACGCAACGGCTCACATTTTCCGGGAAGATAGAGTTCTTCCTCCCTCTTCGCCAACGCGACCAGTGGAACATCCTCCACATGATGCGCTTCGAGAGCCTGCTTCGCAAACACCAATTGTTGCGGTCCTCCGTCGATGAGAATGAGCTGCGGCATAGGCTCCTGTCCCGCCAGAACCCGTCCGTACCTCCGTCCCACCACTTCCTCGATGGAACGAAAATCGTCGACACCTTCCACGCTCTTCACAGCAAACCGCCGATAAAGCGACGAATTGGGAACACCCTGCTCGAAGACCACCACGACACCCACTGTCTCCCTTCCAGAGAAATGAGAGATGTCGAAGCCGTCGATTCTCCACGGAATCGTGTCGAGGTGCAACACCTCCTGTACTCTCCGGAGAACGCTCCAGGTCGACCAGTCGAGGTCTCCCTGTTCCGACGCGTTGTTCCGTTGCCCCCGATAAATCCAAAGAGCACGAATCGTGTCACGGTAACGAGCCGCTTCTTCAAAAGCAAGAGCCTGGGACGCCCGCTCCATGCGGGAACGGAGGCGCTCCACGAGATGCGAGGTGTTTCCCTTCAGCAAAAGCAGAATATCCGCAATCCGCTCTCCGTATTCACTTTCGGAGCAACGCCCCGCGCAGGGAGCGAGACAACGTCCCAAAGCATGCCTCATGCAGGGACGTGCCTCGTATGGCCCCTCGTCCAGATTGCGGGAACAGCTCCGGAGGGGGAAATAGCGCTCCACCAAGCGCAGGAGACGGCGGATTTCCGTTACCCTGGTAAAAGGGCCGAGGTAGGTTCCACCATCCTCCTCCCGGTGCCTGGTGATCACAATCCGCGGAAAACGTTCCCTGGTTATTTTGATGTAGGGATAGCGCTCGCCCATTTTCAGTTCCACGTTGAAAAAGGGTTGATACTTTTTGATGAGCTTCGCCTCGGTGATGAGCGCCTCCGCCTCGGATTCCGTACGGATCGTGGAAATGTCGGATACCGAATCCACAAGTTTACGCAATCGAGGAGAGGCGTATCCTGTACGCCGGAAGTAGGAAGCCACTCGCTTCCGCAAAGACTTGGCTTTTCCCACGTAAAGGACATTTCCCGTCTCATCGTGCATGAGATAGACGCCGGGACGATCCGGAAATGCCCTTATTCGTTCGAGCAGTTTCTCCCTTTCCATGCCGCTTGCTCCATTCTTCCGGGGAAGTTTTCGAAATGTCACTGTCGTTCCACCTGTAGAGCAACGTGGTTTTCTTCGACGGGCTTTTCCTTTCCCCTGTAACGGTATAGGATAACACGAAGAGCAATCGAGGAGGTGCCTGTCATGGCATTGACATTGTACAACGATCTCACCCGGACAAAAGAACCTTTCGTTCCGCTTCATCCAGGCAAAGTCGGTTTCTACGCCTGCGGTCCCACCGTCTATGACTATTTTCACATCGGAAACGCCCGCCCCTTCATCGTCTTCGACGTGCTCCGGCGCTACCTGGAGCACTGCGGGTACGACGTGACGTTCGTGCAGAACTTCACGGATATCGATGACAAGATGATCACCCGGGCCAGGGAACTGGGCATCTCCGTTTCCGAGCTGGCGGAACGCTTCATCGAGGCTTATCGGGAGGACGCGGCGGCACTCGGAATCCGCCCGGCCACGGTGCACCCTCTCGCCACGGAACATGTGGCGGAAATCATCCGCCTCATCGAGGGCATCCTCGAAAAAGGACATGGCTACGTCGTGGACGGGGACGTCTATTTCGACGTGCAAAGTTTCCCCGGCTACGGAAAACTGCTCCGACAGGATCTGGATGAACTGCTCTCAGGAGCCCGGGTCGAGGTCGATCCCAGAAAGAAACACCCCCTGGACTTCGCCCTGTGGAAAGCTCAAAAACCGGGAGAACCTGCCTGGGACAGTCCCTGGGGCCCCGGGCGCCCGGGGTGGCACATCGAATGCAGCGCGATGGCCACCAAGTATCTGGGAGAGACTGCGGACATTCACTCCGGAGGAAGCGATCTCGTCTTTCCCCACCACGAGAACGAAATCGCCCAGGCAGAGGCGGCCACGGGAAAACCCTTCGTCCGCTTCTGGATCCACAATGGCTATCTTCTCATCGACCAGGAAAAGATGTCCAAGTCCCTGGGGAACTTTCTCACCGCCCGCGAGGCAAGAAAGCGCTTTCACCCCCTGGCTATCCGCCTTTTCATGCTGAGCGCCCACTACCGCTCTCCCATCAGCTTCTCCGAGGATGCCCTCGTTCAGGCTGCGGCAGGGGTGGAACGACTTCGGAATTGCTGGCGGGATCTCAGGGCGAGCGTTACCGCTGAAGCAAACGGGACGAATCTCGATCAAACGTTGCGCGAAACGGTGCGCATCGCGGAAGAGCAGTTCCGGAAAGAATTGGACGACGATTTCAACACCGCCGGTGCATTGGGCGTGGTTTTCTCCGTCGTAAAAACAGTGAACACGCATTTAAAGGCGTGCACTGCCGCCGACGTGGAAGGTCTTGCCGAAGCAGAGCGCTTCTTTCGCCTTGTGGAGGACATCATGGGGGTTCTGGGCATTGACGACATGGAACGCCCTTCGGAGGACGATGCGGCAATCGACGCGCTCGTGGCGGAGCGCAGGGACGCGCGGCAACGGAAGGACTTCGCCCGGGCAGACGCCATCCGGGCTGAACTGGAAATGAAGGGCATCATCCTCGAAGACGCGTCGGAAGGTACGCGGTGGAAACGAAAGTTATAACGACGGCTATCCTCCGCGGGAAAGCAGGGACGCTGCACCCCGGAAACAGCCATGAATGAAAGAGGGTGACATTGTCGGGCAAAAGTTCCCCTCCCAGTGGAGAACATAAAGAAGGGATATGCATCGAGTGCATATCCCTTCTTTCGTCGCCCACCGTCATTCGTTCCTATAGGGATCTCGCAGCTTCCCTCTACTCAGCACCCTTGAGATACCGGAGTATTCCCTCCCCGGGCTTCAGGAACACCGGCGTTTCAGGAAGATTCTCCTTGTAGAACTCCAGTGTTCGGAGAAAAAGATACAGGTCCGGGTTCTGTCCCGCCGCGTCGGCGATGATGCGCTGTGCCTCCGCATCTCCCTGGCCTCTGGTTTCCTCCGCCTGCTTCTGTGCCGCCGCGAGAATCTCCGTATAGTCACGCTGCGCCTTGGAGCGGAGGCGCGCTGCAATCGACCGCCCCTCCGCGCGGAGCTGAGCTGCAATACGGCTTCGCTCGGCGATCATGCTGCGATACACCGCTTCCTCGTTCTCCTGAGGAAGAAAGACTCTTTTGAAAGCTACCTTGAGCACCTCTACCCCGTAGGCGGAGGTCTGGTCGTTGGTGATCCTGGTGGCCTCGACGAGAGAATCTCCCCTTCTGGAGAAGACAAGTTCATCGAAGGTAGATTTGCCCGCAACGATACGCACTGCGGCGTAGACCGAATCGTCCAGGCGTTGCTGCGCTCCTTCCACGGTGCGGATACGACGGTAGAACGCATCTGGATCTGCGATGCGAAACACCGCAACGCTGTCGAAGACAAGGTTCTTCTTGTCGGACGTGACCACTGCGACGGGGTCCGCGTCATATTCGACCAGACGCTTGGTGAACCGTTCCACCACGTCGGCAAAGGGCATTTTCAGATAGAGCCCGGGGTCCCTCACCGACCGAACGACCTTGCCGAACCGGAGAACCACCGCCTGCTGATCCGCCCGGATCACGTAGAACGAGCCGATTCCGACGGCAACCAAGGCGACGAGAGCTACCAGGAGAACCGCATTTCGCACTGCCTGACCCAAACTTTGTACGTTCATCGCCCTTCCCCTCCCTTTCCGGCGTCGAGAAGCTTGTCCAGCGGAAAGAGCATGACACCGTTTCCGAAGTCCTCCACGATGACGGTTTTGAGCTTGGGCCAGAGGTCCCGCATGTTCTCGATCCACAGGGACTGGAGAAGAAGATTCGGATTACGCATATAGGCCTCCCGAAGTGCTTCGATGCGCGCCGCTTCTCCCTGAGCGACCTGGACCCGACGGAACTTGTACCCCTCCGACTCGTTCAGGAGGCGTTGTGCCTCTCCCTGGGCCTGAGGAATGAGTTCATTGGCAAACTGCTCCGCCTCCAACTGGAGGCGCTCTCTCTCCGCCCTGGCGCTGTTCACCTCGCTGAAAGACGCCTGTACCGCAACAGGCGGCGTGACGTCCTGAAGCTGTACGGCGACGATGCGAATGCCCGTTTCCAGCTCCTCCAGGAGTTTCTGGAAAGTCACCCGCGTTTCTGTCTGGATCTCCTCTTTTCCGACGGTGAGCACCGTGTCCAGATCTCTGGAAGCGACAATCTTCCGCAGACTCGACTCCCCGAGATCCCGGATGAGCTTTTCCCACCGATCCTCTCCAGAAGGAACGTGCACGACGAACGCTGCAGGGTCGGAGATCTGGAACTGAAGCACCCAGTCGATCTCGACGATCTTGTTGTCGCTGATGAGCATTTTCGATTCGGCGGGAACATCCCGATACTGCGCCGGCGGCCCCACGTTCACCGTGCGGTACCCGAACTCATAGCGACGTATCCGCTCGGTATTGACTTGCATCACCGAATCCAGAAAGGGCACCTTGAAATGCAGCCCCTGGTCCGCCACCGTATGGACCTTTCCCAGGCGGAAGACGACTCCTCTGGTACCTGCGGGAACGATGTAATACGAGCTGTAGGCAGCAACCCCGACCAAAAGAACGAAAAGGAGCAGCGTGACCATCTTGCCGGACTGGAACATGCGGGGAATGCGGTGTTTCGGCCCCGACGGCTCTTCCCGGGACGGTTCGTAAAATTCCCACTCGGACATAACAACACCCCTTTCTCGATGGAGGCTCGCGCAACACGACAGAAACGGCGCGACCAAGTCGATTCCATTATACGGCATCCCGTTTTCCCTTGGACACGCGACAGCCGAAACCGTTAAGGGAAAGCGCCTCTCTTTTCTGCCGGCTCCATAGTGTTTTCAGAAGGAACCATTTTGCAGTATGATGCGGAAGAGTACGCTTCCCGCCCGGAAAAGCACACGGAAGTGACGCATCCTTGCACATCGCACGGCGGGGATATCACACCAAAGGAGGGAACGGGATGACCTTTGAGACGATCCTGCAGGGAAAAGATTTTTCCCTTCTTTCGAAAGACAACGGAGTGTTTCTTCTGCGCAAAGGGAGTCCTTCTTCGAAGAAGATCCTTGAGACTCTTCGCGAACACCTGCCCTCCTGCGAGGTGAACGTGAAGGCGCTTCTCCTCGCTCTGAAAAACGAAACAATCTACCCGGTGCGTATCGGTACCTTTGCCGCTCTTCAGGAAGAGAATGCGTCGTTGCCGGACCTGACGCAAACCCCGGAGAAGCTTCCGCAGACGCAAGAACGACAGACTGTGCGAAAAAAGCACATACCCCCTGCAACACTCGACATTTCTCCCGACGGGATGGTCTGCTCGCTCTCCCTGCCGGCGGGATGGTCCAACCTGCAACACATTCTCGTCCTCTGCGCAGAACGGGGTATTGTACACGGGCTCCGACTTGCCGCAGTGCGGGAAGCCCTGAAGACAAGCCGTTCCGGCCTTCCCGTGCGACATCTCCCCATCGCTTTCGGCACTCCTCCGATTGCTGGCAGGGATGGGGCTCTCGCCTTGGAAATGCCACGCCCGGATGGGAAAGCTGTTCCCGGAGACCGCGGGAAAATCGAGAATTACCTTCTCTACTCCATCGTCCCTGTCCGAGAGAACGAACGTGTGGCGACTCTTCTCGACCCCACGCCCGGAACAGCCGGAAAAACTGTTCGCGGCGAGCTCATCCTGCCGAGCCAGGGAAGAAAAGCCATCGGTTATATGGGAAAGGGACTCGCCTTTCGCGGAAGAGAGCTTGTGGCGACCCGAGATGGGTGCCTCCTCTGGAAAGGCGGCGTCCTCTCCATCGAACCGCTGCACGTCGTTACCGAGGATGTACAGCCGGGCCAATCCATCACCACCGATGCACATCTCCTTGTCGAGGGACACGTTCGGGACGGAGCCATGGTCGCAGCCCGGGGTAACGTGGAAATCCGGGGCAGCGTCGGCAGAGCCGATGTCTCCAGTCTGGAAGGAAGCGTTTCCATTCTCTGGGGGGTCCTCGGAAAAGGCGGCGGGTACATCCGTGCCGCGGAAGAGATCCGCGCCGGATATGTGGACGAGGCCATTCTCGAGGGTCGGACCGTAGTCGTCAACGAGTACATTTCCCGATCCATCGTGACCGCTCGGAACGGTGTCAAGGTCGCCGGCAAAAAGGGACTGATCGCAGCTTCCTCGGTCACCGCAAAAGCACACGTCAACGCCAACAACATCCGGGTGCTCTCCAGGGGAGACACCAGGATCGATCTGCTCGGTGTTTCCAGAAGCGCTCTCTTTTCCGAATACGACATCCTTCCCCATAGGATACGCTGTCTCCAGAGGAAGCTTCTGCGCATGAGCGAAACGATCCGCACTTCCCTGGAAGCCACGCAACAGACACAGCCAGAACTCCCCTTCGACATGTACCGAAGGCTTCTCGACGTCCTCGGAGACACTCAGGCAAGATTGCTGGAACTCCATGACCTCCTCCTCCATCTTCGCGGGGACGCATCCCTCTCGGTAAGCGGCACTGCAAGCCCCGGCGTGGAGGTGACGATCAAAGGCATGGCAGCTCGCATCGACAAAGCGTGGGGAGGACTTCACTTGTTCTACCACCCCACTTTTCAGGGGCTCGTCGTTCAGGAACAATCCGCCTGAAGATGGCACCCCTCCGGCAAAAGCCAGAGCCCCGCGAAATCTGAAAAAAGCGGAGGTTCCCCGATAAAGGATCCCCTCAGGGAAGCTCTTCTCCATATATTCCGGAGAAGAGCTTCCTTGGTTTCCGGGTGGCAGGAGGAAAGGACCCTCACAGGTGAATTACAGCCGCGTGCCTATGCCACGTTCTTCCGGCGTGCCCGGGACGATGGAGTCCCAGAAGGCTGCGCAGATTCCCGCAACCGCCATGGGAGTCTTCATGATCGCCCAAAACACCTGTCCCGCAATACCGAAACTGAAGAACAATTCCTGTTTCTCCGTTACCCAGCCCGGAAGACCGAGTGCCATGAGAAAGGCGAATCCGACGATGAGCACGTTCCTCTGGCTGCCCATATCGGCACGCATGAGCACCTGTATCCCCAGGGCACCGATGGTACCGAAAAGGGCGATGTAGGCGCCGCCGATGACGGGGCTCGGCACTGTGGCGATGAGAGCTCCCAGTTTGCCGACCATGCTCATGAGAATGAGAAGGACGGCGCCGGTCCGCACTACCCATCGGGACGCCACACCGGTGAGACTGATGAGCCCGATGTTTTCCGTGTAGGAGGTCGTTCCCACGGCACCCAAGGCTCCTGCAAGGGCACAGTTCATCCCCTCCGCACCGATACCGCGACTGATCATCTCCGGCGTGGGATCCTCGAGTCCCGATGCGTAGGAACAGGAATGATAGTCACCTATGGATTCGATCATGACCGCGAAAAACCCCGCCACGATGGCACCGAGGGCAACAACGCTGAACTTCGGCGCACCCCAGGGCAGAAACCCGGTGAATTTGAACCAGGGCGCGGCAGCGACGCTCGCCATGGTCACGTGTGCAGGATGCCCCTCTGGGAAAAATCCAACAGAGCTTCCAACGAAACAGACCAGGTAGGCAAGGACAATGGAAGAAAGGACGGAAAAAATATTGAAATACTTGTTCCTGCTCATGAGACCGAAGAAGAAAACTCCCGCCACGACCAGGAGAGATACCGGCCAGTAATTCGCCGCGTTGAACTTCACCGCCACATCGTACAGGGAAAAGCCGATGGCCATGATGGTAGGGCCGATGACCACCGGAGTGATGACCTTCCGGATGATTCCGACGAGGCCACTGTAGCCGATGATGGAGAGAACCACACCGCCGACGATGAGAGCCCCCCCCAGGTATTGCATGATCACCTCGGGCCCCATCGCCTTGTAGATCCCTACAATGGTCATGACGGGAGGAATGAAGCTGAAACTGGAACCCTGAACGATAGGAAGGCCTGTTCCCAATTTGGGGTGCGTCTGAACGAGCGTGGCGATCCCCATGGCGAAATAGACGCAGGAAATGAAGAAACCGATCTGTACCGTATCCATCCCCATCGCAGGCCCGAAAATGAGAGGAACGAGCGTGGTCGCCCCGAAGAGGGTCAACACATGCTGGGCTCCCGCAAGGACCAGGATAGGAAGGGGTGGTTTGTCGAGAAGTCCGTAAACGACTTGTTTGCGTGCCATTGGAACTGACACCTCCTCGTGAGTTTTTCTTTTCCCTGTCGGGCAAAACGAGCCGATCATGTCCTCACTATGTTGCCTTTTCTCCTGTGGAGCCTCACCTCCCTGCGGCATGCCGAACGCCCCTTTTTGGTGATGTTCCCGGTCAAACCTCTCGGACAAACCGCAAAGGGAGTGTAGCATAAACCCGATTCCGTCGACACGGATCGTTTTTCGGGCGTGGAAAAAAAACGCCTTCCCCACTACAATACGGACTGTCCTCGAAAAAAGGCGAAGAAAAGGCTTCCGGACAGAAATTCCTGATCTGCCTTTCCCCTGATGTAACGTATTTCGACAGAATGGAGGCATTCCATGATCCGCATCTCCACTCTTTCTCTGGCCTTCCGCGAGCACCGCGTCTTCACGGGACTCAATTGGGCGGTCCCCTCGGGAAGCCGCTTCGGCCTTGTCGGCGACAACGGAGCTGGAAAAACCACACTTCTTCGCTGCATACTCGGCCTCGTCTCGCCTGACGACGGAACTGTGGAGACCACCAAGGGACTCACCCTGGGATATCTTCCACAGGACATGGTCGAGCTGGGAGAAGGGATCGTGCTCGATTTTCTGAAGGAACGTGCGGGCATCACCCAGATGGAAAAGCGGCTCTCCACGCTCGAAGAACACATCTCTCATCTCCCCGCCGATGCCAGAGAGGAGAGACGAATCCTCCTGGAACGACATGACCATGCCGCCAAGGAGTTCACGCTTCGAAACGGGTACGTCTTTCCCGCCCTGGCGGGGAAAGTACTCAAAGGGTTGGGTTTTCGGGACGATGCCCTTGGCTCTCTTTGCGGAACCTTCTCGGGAGGATGGAAAATGCGCCTCCTCCTCGCCGCACTCCTTCTGGCTGCGCCGGATGTCCTTCTCCTCGACGAACCGACGAACCATCTCGATACGGAAAGCATGGAATGGCTCGAAGGTTATCTGAAAGACTTCAGGGGCACACTCATCGCCATCTCCCACGACCGGCGATTTCTCGACAAAATGACCTCGCAGATCGCGGAATTGCGGAACGGAACGATCACTGTGTACAAGGGCAACTACAGCGCGTACCTCCTTGAGCGTGAACGCCGCATGGAAGCGCTTCGCAAGGAGATGGAACTCCAGAAGGCGGAAATCAAGCACATTCGCGATTTCGTAGAGCGGTTCCGTTACAAGGCGAGCAAAGCCTCTCAGGTCCAGAGCAGGATCAAGATGCTCGAACGCTACCAGGAAATTGAAATGGAAGAAGATGCTCGGAGAATTTCCATCGTTTTTCCCGAGGGAGAACGAAGTGGGCGGGTAGTCCTTGCGGCGGAAAAGATCGGTAAACGCTATGGGAATCACTGGGTATTTCGCAACCTCGACTTCGAAGTGGAGCGAGGCGAGCGCATCGCCCTTGTCGGGGTCAATGGTTCGGGGAAATCCACCCTCTGTCGCATTCTCAGCGGGCGGGAGACGCCTGAAGAGGGGAAATTGCATCCGGGACTGCGGGTCCATATGGGGTTCTTCTCGCAGGAAAGCGCGGAAAACCTCGACTACAACAAGACAGTCTGGCAGGAAATACAAGGTTTGGGAACCCGAACGGACGAAAAGGCAAAAAGAAATCTTCTCGGAGCGTTCCTCTTCTCCGGGGATGACATTCACAAGCCGATACACGTTCTCTCGGGAGGCGAAAAATCGCGTCTCGCCCTGCTCAAACTACTCCTGCTCGACACAAATCTGCTCATTCTCGACGAGCCGACCAATCACCTGGACATGGCAACGAAGGAGCTTTTCCAAAAAGCGCTTTTGCAATACGGAGGAACCCTGCTCATCGTCTCCCATGATCGTCACTTTCTCGACGCTCTCGCCACGCGGGTCTTTGAAATTCGAAACGGTGCGTTGTTGGAATATCGGGGAAATTACTCCTATTTCATCGACAAACGCGCGCGAATCATATCGGAGGAGGCTTCGGAAGGCGAAATGTCTTCCTCTTCTTCGGGGAGAGAAAGCGGCATTGCTCCTCCAGCGTCGAGGGACCGCGATGGACGGAGAGGCGCCGCAGAACGTCGTAACGAACTCTACCGAAAACGCCGCACTCTTCAGGAACTTCTCACCCCCGTGGAAAAACGTCTCGACGAGGTGGAAGAAGAAAAACGCCACATCGACTGCCGCCTTTGCGAACCGGATGTTTTGGAAAATTCCGTGGAAGTGCAGACCCTGCTTATCCGAAGAGCGTCTCTGGAAAAAGAACTCGAACAGTTGATGCCCAGATGGGAAGAACTGTTTCTACAGATGGAAACCCTGCAGGAGTAAAAAAACCTGCAGGGTCCTTTTGCGTAGAAGGCGAGCGGGGCAAAAAGCCACCATTTTTTGAGAGAACGTCACCACATTGAAGCTGCCCGGAGCGAATACTTGTTCCACCGGAGGTCAACGATTGAAAACATCCCTCCAATACTGAATCACAGGGACTCCCGGTACGTAACGTCGGTTTCTCTCCATCGTTTCCCGTGCCTCCTCGGGGACATCGAAGACCAAGACACCAGGGTTCTCCTGGAGATTCAGCCCCTGCAAAGTCGGATCGGAAAACACCTGTTTTTCGAGGGTTGTCACGCCGAGATACACTTGATGTTTCTCTCCCTCCGTCGTCTGCGTAGAAGCCACCTGAACACCCGTCACTTTCACGCCGTCGAGACGAAGAGATTTTTTCCCGGCGGCGTTCCAAAGCCCTTTGCCGGAAAAGGCATCCACGATGAAAATCTGAGATGATCCCGTAACGCTGCAACTAGAGGCGGAAACGTTCGGATCAGGAGTAAAGGTAGAGACAAAGAGGACCCCGCCTGCGATCTTCGGCATGTCCGTCACGTACTCTTCCGTTGTTGTCGAACGATACAGCGGGATGTACCATCCCGCATTGTTCGAGGAAAATGCGGTCGCATCCGGGTCCAATGCCGTCAGCTCGGCAGTTCGGATCGGGAAGGAGGAACCTCCTCCCGTATTGACGGCGAAAAAACACTGTCCGTCGTTGTCGAGAGTTCCCGAAGCGGTGGGAACGTCACGAGTTCCGCCGAAGAGCCAGATGTCATCGTCGTTCCGCAACGTCACTTCCAAAGCAAGAGGGATGCCCACCCGGCGGAGCACACCATCCTTCCCCGGTAATTCCAGCACGAAAACCTTTTCCAAAGTCGTCGCCCTGGGCAACGAACCGTCAAAAACACCCCTATGGATCACACCTTCGCTCGTGCCAAGGAAAAACCCTTCGAGCACGTTGTCGTTGCGAAACGTATAGGCCGAGGGAGGGGCATAAGCCATCCCCTCGGTTCTCATGGGGACACCTGCTATCCGTCCGTCCGTCATGTCCATCACGTACACCGCGCCGGAGGCACCGGAGATCTCGGAAGCGGACGCCGCGCCGCCGGCGAGAAGACCGATCCAGCAGATCCCCGCATCGCGATTGTTCCAGGAACTGTCACAGCGGACGCTTCCAAGGACAGGGGCTCCCACGGGAAACCGAAGATCGCGATAATCGAAACCCGCCTCCTCCGGCGTGAGCGAAAGATCTACGGGAGGCGAATTCCTTCCTGTGATTCGGTCGAGGTCGATACGCCGGTAGTCACTTCCCGCCTCTCCGGACAAACCGTCCTTTCCTCGCCAGAGGGACATGTAGTGCGTGGCTTTGTTCACCGCCGCAGCCGGAAAAGGAGGAATTCTCGACGCGTATCCGTTGTATTCCGTGGCCCAGAGAAACCTCGGCGTATCCGCCTCTGTGACATCCAACGCGTAAACTCCGTATCCCCCTCTGCCGAGCGAACCAAAGAGCACCGTCCGGTATTCCCCGCTGATCTTCATGTCCTCCACGACGAGAGGACCGTCGAGTAAAAAACGGGAAATGGAACGGTTTGTCCCCGTACCGGAAGGCCAACCGGAAAGATCGTCACTGACAAGGCCCACAAGGCGATTGAAGCGGAGCACATTCGGCGGGATGAAAGCCCATGTTTCATCACCGGTCTCGAAATCGAAGGCATGCAGCAGACCTCCGTTGGATTGCACGTACACCTGGGATTTCCTGTTTCTGTGGGCGGCGGCGAACGTTTTGTAGTTGCGATCCGGGTAGGTTCCTCGGGGAGGACCGACCACAACGATGTCCGATCCGAACATGTCCGCCAGTTTCCAGCGTTCGCTACCTCCGGCGTCTGGATTCCACACGTCGGTGCCACGAACCCAGGAAGTGAGCTGCCGGGCTCTCGCGGCAGAAAGCCCCATCTCGTCCCGAAGAGCCGACGCATTGCCCGTGCCGAAGTCAACCATATTGCTCCCCGAGAGAGCACCCGCCGCCGCACTGCTCTGAGAGAAATCCCAGTCCACCGTGTAGATCCTTCTCGTGTCGCCTTTCCGGAGATCAAGGCGTTCCCCCGCATCCCAGAGCGGCACTTCACCGATCAGGACATTACCCGAAACATCGATGCTGATGGCATGCCGATAGAGATGGCCCTCCCATTGATCGTTCTGTTTCGTCGTGTTCGCCGCGACAAAATAATGTCCTTCTCTCTCGCCTTTCAGAGGCGGACGAACCACGGGAGCCGAATTGGCACCGCTCACGTCTTTGATGGAGCGAAAGACGATTCTGAAGGCCTTGAGCAGTTCCGACACGTTGTCGCTTAGGTAGGCATGCGCGTTGGAAGCTTCCGGGTTGCCTTTCTTCGCCATGGCATCGAGGGTGACTGCAAGGTCGGGCTGCGTTTCGGGATCAATGAACCCAACCACCATGGTGCGCACGCCCTTTTCCATGACACGCGTCCCCAAAACCGCCGTGTCGCGCGAGAGAGCTTCCACGGCAGCCACCGGATCGCCGTTTCTGGACGTATCCTGCCCGTAGACAAAGAGAACGAGCCAGTTCGCCTGACACCTCGAGGCAATGGTGGCCTTACGCTTGAAGAATTGTTCGATGGTGCCCGTGGGAAGATTGTTCGAGTTCGAGTCTCTTGCGGTGTAGGCGCTTCCGGCGATGGAACCGGCCAATGGGCAGGCGCCGTCCGCTTTGATCTCGTCGTCGCCGGTGCTTTCGATGCCGTCGATGAGAGTGAGAATGGGCGCCAATTTCGTCGATGGGTCGTCATTTTTTCCCACCGCAAGAAATTCACTGCGAAGCATGGCCCGTCGGTAGGCTTCGCTGTCACTTCGCTGATCTGTGTGCAGAACCCCCCACCGGACATATTCGCTGTCGTTGCGTACCGTCGAATACGGATTGGTGATCCAGCTCCCCAAACGGTACGGAGATCTCAGGTAGAAATCCGCCCAGGCCGTGGTACGCTTTTGTTTGTAAGTGGCGAAAGCGATGTTCGTCTCCCGAACCATGCTCGGATCGGAAAGGATTCTCGTAAGGATCATCTTCGCCTTGTACATGCGACTGTCGTTGGGGGCAAGGTCCGCACTGGAAAATCGCGACGGGTATCCCGACGGAGGCGTGTTGCTGCTGTTTTTCCAAAGCAGATTCGGGTGGTAATTCTCCTTGAGGAAGGCTTCGCGTCGCGTTTCGTCCAGAGCGATTTCGGGCGTGAGATTGTTCTCCGTGTCGAGATCCTTTCCCCATCTTTCCTGATCTCTCCCGTCATAGCGCCAGGGACGGGATCCATCGCCATAGGTGCAATGGTCGAGATCCGGGTCGAGATAAGGGTCGTAGGGATATTTTCCCGGAGGATTTCCTTCTTTTGTCCAGAGCATGCGGCCGCTCGTGTCGAGAAAGAGGAGAATGTTCGGTGGATCTGAAGAAAACAACTCAAATTCCGCTCCCAAATCAAAGGAGGATTTGGGGAAAGAAACCGAAGGAAGCCGATCCCCATCACCTACTTGAGCACCGGCAAAGCCTGACTGGAAGAGAAGAAAAAGGAGAATCGAAAGGCGAAGAACCGGAACTGCTCCTCCCCGACAGAAAAACGGCAGTTTCTTTTCATACGGACTCTCATTCCGGCGGCTAAGGGAATTTCGTCTCGACAACATGCGGCATCACCTCCTCATCTGGCCTCGATGAACGCCTGCTCCAGCACCTTTCGTTTCACGCCGTCCTTAAAAAGCGTACTGCGCACCACATAGGCACCGATTTGGCGGTCCGCCTCGCTATAGGATTGCTCCTTGCGAATGCTTTCCAGATTCGTCCGGATGGTCAGACGAACCGGCATGAGAGGATCATAGGAAAAACCGGATCGGACTTCATAGCGAGCGTCGAAAACCGCCACGTGGAGCGAAAACCTCCCCTCCAGGCGGGGAACATAACCACTCTCGAAAACGATGTCCTCGCTGAAAACCGACTTCGTCGGAAGAACACCGGCAACATCATAGGAATAGAACGCGAGCAATTTCTCCCGATGTCCGCCGGACGCCTCCCAAACAAGAACGTCGTCGGAGGTGCTCCACCTCGGAAGCGGACGTCCATGAAGCCTCGCGTCCTTGATCCTGGTTGCGATCCAGTTTTTTCCGACCTCCAGGCCATATTGGGCGGCGTTGAACATTTCTCCGTACTCTGCTGCCATGCGTCCCGTCCGTGCAGTATTTTCAGCGACGTACAACGCCGCTCCCACCAGCGCACCTCCGAGAAGGAGCACAATGAGAACCGTTACCAAACCAAATCCACGGGACATGCCGTGGAAGGCATGACAGGAAAGTTTTGTCGGCAAGGGCCTCAATTTCGGATCCTCCAGCTTCTCGTGACCGCCACATAACGGTAGTGCAGGTCCAGGTCCGCTTTGACAGGGTGCCATCCTTCGTTCTGTTCATCCCAGCCGAAAACATGGGGCTGCACCGACGCAGAATGCCGCTTCGACGCACGCGAAAGAACCGTGACCGTGAGAAGGGAATCCGCGAATTCCGCGTGAAAACCCACGATACCCTTGATTCTGGGTTGCACTGAGGAAAAATCATCCGTGTACAGTTGCTCGCCTTGAACGAAAAAACGCAACGCTTTGACTTCGTGAAGTTGGTCATAGAGATTCACCGGCGCGTTCCGCACCGCTCGAAGAGTCAAAGAGTCCGCTCCCGCAGCCTGTACGAAAAAAGGAATTGAGGAGGAAGGAAAGACGATCCACCGTTCCAGAACTTCCGAAGGCACTTCCGAAACTCGGAGACTATCTCCTCCCGCGTCCAGAATTCGTTCTTCCAGTGCGGCACATTTTCTCGGCACGGCGGAAACAAGACGCAATTCACTGTTTCCCTCACCGACACAACTTACGGCACTCGTCCAGAAATGCGGAGAGCGCCGCCAAAGAGGCAAGCCTGGGCTGCTCCCGCTCCCTGAAGGCCAACACGTGGAAAAGCGGTTCTCCTGCCCCGGATCGTCATTGTTGGGCATGCCCAAACCTGCAAGCAAAACATACGGTTCAAGGAACGCAAGAGCCATTTCGGCATTTTGCTGGGCCTCGGCATACTCCGTATTATGTTCGACAGTGCTGAAAAAAGCATAGAGGGCGAAAAGAGCGGTTGACACGGCAATGCCGCCGATGAGAAGGGAGACAAGGACCTCCACAAGGGTGAATCCTCGCTTTTGCTTCGTGCTCTCCTGTCCGAGACGAATTATCCGGAAAGCGTCGCGCCTTCCCCTCGCGATCCGATTCATTTGTCATCCTTGGCCGTCTCCGCAGCGAACGAACTCACCGCTCTCTCCACCATCAATTCCTGGCGGACACCTCGCACATCGTCCCAGAAAACGATGACACGCAGCACATCCGCCGCGCCTCCCGAACCCTCGACTTTATTCCAGGAAAGAGCGTACCGCGGATTTGTCCGGTCCGCCTGCTCCGTAACGGAAGAAACGGACTTGACCCCCTCAAGTTCTTCCAGTTTCATCAAGGCCAGGAGCAATGCCTGTCCACGATGGAGACTCTGTACCGTAAGCTTCGTCGTCATCACAGGTATCGCAGCCATGGCAAACAACCCCACCGCCAGAAGAAGCACGGCAAGAA